>JAAZBV010000091.1 GCA_012513605.1 Desulfatiglans sp.
TCAACTATCCGCTCAACGAGACCTTCACCACACTCATTCCCGCTCTGGCCATGGGCAACACAGCGGTAGTAAAGCTGCCGCGCTATGGGTCTCTGTGCCAGATCCCCCTGTTGCACGCATTTAAAGAATGTTTTCCCAGGGGTGTGGTCAACATCATTAATGGTGATGGCAGGGATGTGGCTGGCCCCATCATGGAATCAGGACAGGTGGCAGCCCTTGCCTTCATTGGCAGTTCACGCGCTGCCAACATTCTTAAGAAGCAGCATCCAATGCCCAACAGGCTGCGCTGCATCCTGGGGCTTGACGCAAAGAACCCGGGCATCATACTTCCGGACGCTGATATAGACCTGGCTGTCAGGGAGTGCGTCACGGGCGCACTGTCCTTCAACGGCCAAAGATGCACAGCGCTCAAGATCCTGTTCGTGCACCGCTCAATCGCTGATGCCTTCGTAAAGAGGCTCTCCGATGCAGTAGACGCCCTCCCTTTTGGCCTTCCCTGGGAAAAAGGTGTGCGCATCACACCGCTCCCTGAGCCCGGAGCGCCGGATAAGATGCGTTCCCTGGTTGACGACGCTGTTAAAAAAGGGGCCTCAATATGCAACTCAAATGGAGGCATCTCTAATGAGAGCTTTTATTTTCCGGCGGTGGTCTATCCTGTTACATCTGATATGCAGCTCTACACTGTAGAGCAATTCGGTCCTGTGGTGCCGGTTGCAGTTTTCGATAACGAGCATGAGGTGTTTGACTATATCGTCTCTTCCAACTTCGGACAGCAGGCGAGCATCTTCGGCAAAGACCCTAAGAGGGTAGGCCCGCTCATTGACGTGTTCGCAAACCAGGTGTGCCGCATAAACCTCAATGCCCAGTGTCAGCGAGGCCCCGACGTTTATCCATTTACCGGACGTAAGGACAGCGCAGAGGGCACGCTTTCAGTCTCTGATGCGCTTCGCTGTTTTTCAATCCGCTCCATGGTGGCAGCCACGGAAAGCGACGCCGGTAAAGAGCTCCTCCGCGAAATCATCCACGAGCGCTCTTCCAGCTTCGTCAACACCGATTATCTGTTCTGACAATTACCTGGTTTGCGATTTTTCACAGTTCTTACATATCCCGTCTATACGCACCTCCACCTTATCCACCCTGCCGGGAAAGATCTTCATGAAGGTCTCTGCATCCACCTTTAAGCTGTCAGGGCTCAGGCAGTCCATCTGTCCGCAGATCTTGCAGTAAAAGTGGGGGTGGGGTTTATGATTTTTATTGGGCGCAAGGCCGTAATAGAATGCCCTGCCGCCAGTGCTTATGCGTTCTGCAACATGGTGATCAACCAGGAGGTCAAGTATCCTGTATACTGTCACCTGGTTGATTGCGCCGGAGCGTTCAAGGGTCTTAAATATATCCGCGGCTGAAAGGGGGAAGGGGTTACTGCCAATCACTTCAAGAACAGCGATGCGGTTTGAACTGGCCTCAAGCCCTGCCTTTACAAGCATCTCTTCATAATTACATTGATTGCACATAAGCTAACCTAACAACTATACCCTTAATATATATTTAACCCTGTCTAATATTAATGAAAATATAAATGCAATGGCTGAAACCATTATTATGGATGCCCCTGATGTCAGGTCATATCTGTATGAGATCATAAGACCAATCACTGTAAAAACCGCCCCCAGCAGACTTGAAACCACCATCATCTGAAAAAGTGATTTGACATATTTTTCCGCAATGAAGGGGGGTATGGTCAGGAGCGCAATTACAAGGATAAGCCCCACTATCTGTATGAGGAGCACAGTAGTTATTGCAAGCATTCCTATAAGGCTGAAATAGAGTTTTACTACAGGCACCCCCCTTGTTTTGGCAAACTCCTCATCATATGACATGGCAATAAGATCCTTGTAAAAGAGCCTTGCAAGTATAATCATGAGCAGCGCTATAATGATCATAATATAGATATCATTTCTGGTAACAGTAAGGATGCTTCCAAAGAGGTAGCTCATAAGGTCCGCGTTATAGCCCGGTGTTATATCTATCATAATAATGCCAAAGGCCATGCCGAAGGCCCATATAACGCCGATAATGGTATCAGCCCTATGTTTTGCAGCATGGCTTACCATGGCCATTATCATTGCGGCAAAAAATGAAAAGCCCATTGTGCTTGGGAGATATGGCCACTTGAGATAAAATGCAAGCCCCACACCCCCATAGGCGGCATGGGCTATTCCGCCTGATAAAAAGACTATCCGGTTTACCACCACAAGGGTCCCCATGATACCACAGATTATGCTTGCTACGAGGCCTGCAAACAGGGCGTTCTGGAAAAAATCAAACTGAAGAGCTTCGAGCATGTCAGTTCACCTCATGATCCTTAAGCACGCGGTGGGGCATGCCGTGGGCTATAAGCTCTACAGGGCATGTCTCTCCTGTGGAGCCGGCATACATATGCTCAAGCATCTCGCCTGTGATCTCTGCCTGGTTATGGTAATAAAGCTTTTTATTCACGCATGCCACTGACTTTACATAGCGTGAAATAAGGAGCAGGTCATGGCTTACTAGCAGGATAGTGATCCCATTATTAAGCTCCTTTAAGAGCCTGTAAAAATCGGTCTGTCCTTTTGCGTCAATGCTCGCTGTGGGTTCATCCAGGAGAAGCAGCTTTGGCCCTGAAACAAGTGCCCTTGCAATAAATACCCTCTGACGCTGTCCGCCGGAAAGGGAGCCTATTTTTCTATCTGCATATGCTTCCATCTCCATACGAGCGAGGGCAGCAATAGCCTGTGAACGATCCGCCCTGGTATCACTATTGATCATCCCCATAAGCACAACATCAAGGGCTGTGATCGGAAATGACCTGTTTACATGCACATTCTGCGGCACATAGCCGATACACCTTGATGCCTTTTGCGGTGGCTTTCCATCAACAAGTATGCTGCCCTTGTGAGGGGCGAGCAGCCCCAGTATCAGTTTAAGCAGCGTGGTTTTACCCCCTCCGTTTGGCCCGATAATGGCTGCAAAATCCCCATGCGGGATCATTAAGTTCACATCCTTGAGCACTGTCTCCTTTTCAAAGGAGAAATCAACATCACTTATTTCAATTATAGCCATCTATATTATCTCTATTTCAATGCGTCCCTGAATTTATCCGCCACATCCTTTAGATTTTCCAACCACTCATATGCCATTGGATCGGCAAAAATAACCTCTCCGCCTATCTCTCTCGCAATAACCTTTGCACTTTTAACAGAAAATTGCGGCTGTGCAAAGATAACCTTTATATTATTTCCCCTTGCATGGCTGATCAGTTCTTTTAATTGTGCAGGTTTGGGCTCCTTGCCCTCGATCTCAACCGGCACCTGTTCAAGCTTATAGGCATTGGCAAAATAACCCCAGGCTGGGTGGAATACAATAAACTTCATGCCGGATTTCTCTTTAAACATGGTTTTTAATTCTGAATCCAGTTGTTCAACCCTGCGGATAAAGTTTTTGTAATTAGCCTCATACTCATTTTTATGGGCAGGGTCAGCTTCCTTCAGCGCATCCAGGATTGCGGTTGCCTGTATCTTTACAAGCGGGGGAGATAACCAAATATGGGGGTCAAGGCTATGGTGATCATGGTGTATATCTTCACCTGCTTCATACTCATGGTGATGATCTGCATCTTCATGGTGATCCAATTCATGATGATGAGATTTCATGGGTATCTTTTTAATGCCCTCATCCGTATGGACCACCTTGATCGCCGGGTTAATGGAGACGATTTTGTCAAAATGTGCCTCTTCAAATTCAATACTTGTGGCAAAATAGAGCCTTGCGCCAGAAAGGCTGACCATCTGCCTGGGCTTTGGCTCATATGTATGCGCATCTGCGCCAGTCGGCACCATTACCTGGCAATCCACCAAATCTTTGCCTATCTGCTGAACAAAATATCTCTGTGGTTCTATAGTAACAAAGACTTTAAGTTTGTCAGATGCAGAAGCCACTGTGCATAAAGCCAATATAAAAAACAGGATCGAAAAGTATAGTCTCGCCGGTGTTTTCAATTTATCTCTCCTTCATAACATATTTATCAGGCCAATGTTAGATCATGCAACTTGTTATCATAATTAAATTGGCATGATAAATAGTTAATAATATATCCAATAGATTATAAATAATGTAAATTTGTAATGAATTATTGCATAAGTAAATGCAAAAATATTGCATTTAATGAGAAAAGGCAATATAAATCCCCGAAATAAATGCCATTACAGGTTTTATAAATAGAGTCACATAATCAGGTCTATATGAATAAAGCTGAAAAATACAGGTGCAGACATGTTAAACTAACCGGGATGTTTCAGCGGGATAAGGAACTCAGGAAATATTTCGGGGTCATTGATACTGCTGTGCTGCTGATGCCTTGCCCCTTGCTATAGCCTTTGATTCGGATATGGCTAATAAATATAAAAATGATCAGTGGGTTCAGATAGAGGGCATTTTTGATATCCGACAAATGGGTGGCAATAAGGTGCCTCTTATTATTGAACCAATATTAAAGCCTGCTGAAAAACCACCATTCCCATACCTGTTTTGAACAGGGTGAGTAGTTATTGTGAAAAGTATTTATTTCAGATGCCGTTTAGTTATCAGTGTTGCAGCCGCCATATTTTTAGCGGTTGTACCGCTTATGCACGGGCTGCACCTGGTACTTTCATCACATTTGCATAGTGAGTGTATCGCCTGCCATGATAGCAGCTTACCCCATTTTCATGAAATGCACGACAGGCATCTCTTTAATCATGGTTCTATTGCCCCATCCATATCGGCTGATACAAACACTTATAAGGCCTCCGCTTGTCAATAGGAAATAGCTCATCGAAGCCGAAAAATCTTTAGTTTTTCAGTCTAGGCAAAACGTCCTAGTGAATCAGTAAGTTATAGCCCTGACTTAATTTCATATTCAGTTCAGAATTCAAAGATTCTGCACCAAACACTTATCGAGGTTCAACAGTCTATATGTAATCGGAAAGCAACTGTTAACACTGACAAAGCAGCAGGAATATTATTTGCGCGAGAATGGGTTTTGTATAACTCGTCGGAGCGCATATAATGTTCCTGCGGGCCTAAGGATTACAGACCGCTGCAATCATATAAATATGAATGCGACACTAGAAATATTACCGTGCCCTCATACCGTCCTAATCAAAGAAAGTGGTTGATAAACTGCATCCCCAGTTAGTTACAGGTTCGGGTGAGGGGCAGAACCTTACCTACGAGCCAAAAGGCACGTCGATATATTTTAGGAGCGGGACGGACCGCTAATCAACGCATATGGTTACCGGAATATATATGCACACCATCCGCTGAGTGCTATATGGCACATGGGTTTTCTTGACCCCGCCTGGATGCGAACACGTGTTTATTTCCTTTATGGCACCAGTTAGACTTCTGGCTGATCCGCCCCCTCCATCTCTAAAGCCCAAAGAATTTATCCTGATCAAAGGGCTTCTTTTTCTTTAATATATAATATACTGCACGACCCAGCTTATGCGCCAGGATAGACAATGCTTTTCCTTTTCCATGTTTATTTGTAAGTCTATCCAAATACTTTTTAGCTTGATCATTTCCTCTTATAAATAGAACCGAAGCTTCAGAAAAGGCCCATTTGAGATGGGCATTACCTATTTTTTTACCGCCTGAGCCGTATTTTTTACCATCCGATTCATGTGAGCATTTTACAAGCCTGCTGTATGAGGCGAAGTCCTGAACAGTCGGAAATCGGTTAATATCTTGAATTTCATAAAGGATTACCATAGATAATATCTTTCCTATTCCATTTATAGTGTTAAGCAGGGCAAGGGATATAGGATCATGGTATTTTGCCGTTTTAACGATATTCCATTCCATTGAAGCAATAATAGGGTCATAGGCTTCAATTACCTGTAGATCGACAGCGACCATGTTTTGCACAGAAAAGTCATCGAACTTTTCTACTACTCCTTCCCTGTTTTTAGGTCTGGCTATTTTTCCAAAGGGATCATCGAGATTATACTGGCTTCTTGTATTCTGTATATGACTGAAGAGTTCAGCCCGTTTTCGTACCAGATGATTTCGTCTTCTTAAAAGGTTCCTTGTTGCCCTCATTTTTTGGGGGTATACATAGGATTGGGGTATCATTCCTCCCCTGAGTAGTACCCCTATTTTTTTTGAATCAATTTTATCATTTTTAGCTTTGCCTCCATGTATGGCTTTCATGTATAATGCGTGCCCGAGGACAAAAGGAATATTTTCTTTAGTACATAGATCAGCGAGCCAGTACCATGTGAACATACACTCAACTGCAACAACAATGTCCTCCCTGTATGGTTCAATGACTTTTAAAAATAAATCTCTGCTGGTCTTCAGGTTTTTGTGAACCATGATTTCACCCGATCCATCAAGGATGCATATATACATATTCCTTGCATGTAAATCGATTCCGCAATAGTATTTGTGTTGCTTTGTATAAAATTTCATCTGGCCTTCTCCTTTTCTAATGGGTTTTTGGTTTTCTTCGCAAAAGAACTATATACCATTAGAGGAGGAGGCCTTAAACATTATCAA
>JAAZBV010000092.1 GCA_012513605.1 Desulfatiglans sp.
GGCTATTCATTTGGCTACCTCTCTTTCGTTTGTAAATTTGTGGCGCTTGGCGACCACGTTAATATTAATAAGAAAGAGGGTAGCCTAATTTATTTATGGTGTTAACTCCTTTTATACATAGCAACTACAGCCTTTTCTCTTTCAGCTTTCAGCCTTCAGCCTTGAGCTTTCAGCTCTCTTTCCTAAAGCCAATAGCTTAAAACCTATAGCCTATAATCTATCTCCTATCTTCTTGACAAAAAAGCCTAACTATGTAAATCTTTGCCACATTATGGAATACCCATTTATCGGCAATCATCCTTCAATAAAAAAGATCAGGGAACTCGTTTCCATGGTCTCTGGTATGTCCCTTAATGTCCTTCTTCTTGGTGAAACAGGGACAGGCAAGGACATTATCGCGCGGTATCTCCACCAGTCTTCTCCCCGGAAAAACAATAAGTTTATTAAGGTTAACTGCGCTGCCCTGCCGCTTTCTCTCCTTGAGAGCGAGCTCTTCGGGTATGAAAAGGGCGCTTTTACAGGGGCAGATAAACTTAAACCAGGCAGGTTTGAGCAGGCATCTGATGGGATCATGTTTCTTGATGAGATAGGTGACATGCCTTTACCCCTGCAGGCAAAGTTGCTTAATGTGCTTCAGAGCGGTGAATATAGTAGGCTGGGCGGCTCACAGATGGTAAAGGTAAATGCATGGGTAATAAGCTCAACCAACCATGACTTGAATAAGGATATAAAAGAGGGGCGGTTCAGGGAAGACCTCTTTTACCGCCTGAATGTTATCAAGATAGAGATGCCCCCTTTAAGGGAAAGAAAAGAGGACATCCCCCTGCTGGTTGATCATTTTATAAAGAAAAATCAGCAGGAACTTAATATGGGCAGCTTCAGCATCTCTCCGGAAATTCAGGCTGTTTTTTTACAGTATAACTGGCCGGGTAATATTAGAGAGCTGTCAGCATTTATCTTGCGGCTCATGATGGGGGATAACCCTGATAACATTAGATCTGAAATAGAACAGAAAACAAGTGTCTCAGAGGTAGATGCTAAAGCATATTCACTGGGCGATGCAGCTTCCGGAATCATCAAATCAGAAAAGATATCCCTTAAAGCAGTTAAGGCAGAGGCTGCAACCTATATAGAAAAAAAGGCTATAGAACATGTATTGAGCATGACAAATGGGAATAAGGTCAAAACCGCAAAGATACTAAAAATCAGTTATAAAACCCTGTTTAATAAGATGGGGGAGGGGCTGAAAGGTGGGGAAGCTGAAAGCTCGAAGCTCAAAGGAAAGAGTCTGTAGGCTATAGACTATAGGCTGTAGGGAAGAAGGGGGAGACAGAAGTCAGAGGTCAGAAGCCAGAAGACAAAAATCAGGAAACAGAATTCAGAAGTCAGGAAGCAATGAAGAGAGCTTAAAGGCTAAAGCTTTTAATCTTGAATCTTGGATCTTAAATTTTGAACTCAATAACCCGGAGGAAAAAATGCACATAAAAAAATTAAAAATATTTACCGGCTTTATCACGATATTTCTTTTTGTTTTCAGTAATACTATGCTGGCGCAGGATTCTGCAACAGGTAGTCAACCAAAAGAGTCCCAGGAATATTATAAAATCGGTGTCAATGATGTGCTTGGGATATTTGTAAAGGATGAAGCAGCTTTAACTCAGGATATGGTTGTTATGCCTGATGGCCGTATCATCTTTCCCATGATTGGTGAAATAATGGCACAAGGTCACTCTGCAATCGATTTAAAAAATACAATTTCAGAAAAACTCAAGGAGTTTATAAAAAATCCGGTAGTTACAGTCATGGTAAGGCAGAGCAACAGCAGACGAATTTATACAATAGGTAATGTCAGCAGGCCGGGTCCATACCCATTGGAGGCAGATATGACAGTATTACAGGCATTATCTGTGGCAGGTGGTTTTACCGAATGGGCGGATAGAAAATATGTAATGGTTGTAAGAAGGGTAAATGGTAAAGAGACCATGTTAAGGTTCAATTACCAGGACTTTATTGCCGGAAAGAATTTGGAAAATAATATGATGCTGGCGCCTGGAGATACGATTGTGGTGCCGTAGAAGCTCAAAGCTCAAAGCTCAAAGCTCAAAGGTGTAAGGGAGAAGGCTGTAGCCTATAGCCTATGGACTATAGACAAGAGATTCCTATTGCCTGATACTTACAAATGATCTAAATTGTGCCCAAGCCAAATCGCTGCTAAAAGAAATAAATGAGGTTCGTCACATGTTGCCATCATATATAAAAACAACCAGTAAACAGATATAATGCCAATTTCTTCCTTTAATCTCCTCTCTTCTATTTACTGTATTCTGCATTCATGGTATAAAATTTGCTACAGTATCTGCGAAAGAAAAAATAGTGGATAAAAGTGACAAAATAGAGGCTATTTATGTCAAAGATGAGACGAAATGTCAGATTACCAACGGGAGCTCTTTAATGTATCCCATCACCACTTTTTGACTTTTAAGAGGAAAATATGACTAAAAAAATAACTGTGATTTTTTTTATTATTACACTAATGGTTTCTGTTCCATTATTCGCCAGTTACCAGGTTGAAGTTACCCCTTCCCTCTCTTTAGGGGCATTGTATGATGATAATATCGATCTGGACAACGCTGATGAGGAAAGCGACTGGATATTTGTCCTTACTCCGGGGGTTGCCTTAAATATTACCTCTCAGAAAAATAATTTATCCCTTAATTATTCACCCTCTATTGTTCGATATAAAGAGAGAGATGAAAACGATACAGTAAGGCATTCAGCATCAATGATATTCAGTCAAGCATTAACTCAAAACCTTGAATTCAGGATTTCTGATACCTACTTAAAATCCGAAGAGCCTCTTGAGGAGACAGAAAATATCATTGGTGTGAGGAGAACGAGGGAATCCTATCAGCGTAATACAGGCGATGCAGGCATGAGATACAGTTTTGGCCCTTCAAACCTCTTTGAAGTGGGGTACAGGCACTCCTGGCTGGAAAATGATGATCCAACCATTGATGATGGGACAATTGAAAACCCTTATGCAAGTTACATATACTGGTTTAATGTGAGACATGGGCTTGAACTGAACGCCGAGTACACACGAGCAGAATTCACAAGGGAAGATATCTCTTTTACTGAACCTGAAGATGATTATTCAGGGTTTACCCAGGGCATTGGTTACAGGTACAGGTATAACCCCCAGTCCACCTTTTTTATGCACTATGATTTTACGAATCGTGATTTTAAAGGCGACACAATTGATTACGATGTGTATGAAGGCACTGTTGGCCTTGAAAAAAATATATCTCAGGATATGTCTTATAGTATATCTGCCGGGTATTTTCTCCGAAAAAATGATTTGGATGAAGAGGATGATGGTTTGAATGCCGATATCTCCTTTACCAAAACATTTAATCGCGGCACTTTAAATATTAGCGGCAGCAGCGGATGGAGTGAGGCTTATCTTGAGGCAGAAAGCCGGGGTTTTACAAAGTACCAGAGTGTGACCTCCATTTTCAATTATCAGGCAACAACGAATTTAATGAATAATATATCTCTCTCATACAGACAGGATAAGGATGAAGCATCAAGAAAATCAAAGACAGTGAGTGCAGGCTATGGATGGAGCTGGGCATTCCTGAGATATTATTCAATGTCTGTTGATTACACATGTTCTGTAAGGGATGATGATCTGGATACAGATGATTATCTTGTGAACAGGGTGATGTTTAGTTTGAGATGGAGCAGACCGTTTAGATAGGCTATAGTCTTTAGGATATAGTTTTAAAATCTAAAGTCTTTAGCTTAAAGTCTATAGGCTATAGCCTTTGGCTCATTAAAAGAATTAGGCTATCAATTAAGTCTTTCAAAACGTTTAGGATTTGTTAAACAGAAAGATGTAACTGAATGTGAGTCAATGATAGTGGTAACTGAAAAGGTATTGGGTTCATTATTGAGATCAATGAAAAAAGAAAATAATTAACATATGGAAGGCTATAGTCTGTTTTTAAGAGAATTATGGAAAACTTTGACATTAAAAAATATTTAGAAGTGGCCTTAAGGCGCAAGTATTGGATAGTCATCCCATTTATGCTAGTACTTCTTGCAGGCTTTGCTTATCTTTTAAAAGCCCCAAGAATATTTGAGGCAAAGACCCTTATACTTGTCCAGGAACAAAGGGTGCCTCAGGATTTTGTGAGGTCGATTGTGTCAACCGATGCAGAGGATCGTCTTCGTACTATTACACAGCAGGTAACCAGCAGGACAAATCTTGAAAAAATTATTACAGATAGTATGCTCTATTCCGAAGAGCCAAATATGCTGCTTGAAGAGAAGGTGGAGCTATTCAGGAAAAATATAATTATTGATGTTGCAGCAAGAGGTGGTCGGGGTGGTAATGCCTTTTCCATTGCATTTCAGGGCAAAGACCCCAGAAAAATAGTAAAGGTAACAAATGATCTGGCCTCCAATTTTATCTCTGAGCATATAAAAATCAGGGAATCCCAGGCACTGGGTACGTCAAATTTTTTAAATGACGAACTTGAGTCAGTAAGAAGACAGCTACAGGTAAAAGAAGAATTAGTGAAAAATTATAAAGAAAAACATAGGGGGGGGCTCCCTGAAGAGCTTAATACTAATCTGAGAATACTTGAGCGACTACAGGCTCAATTAGATCAATTGAATAATAACCTGAGGGCAGCAGAAAACAGACGGATATTGATGCAGCAGGGGGCTGTTTCAACAGAACCGGGTACAATTGCCCCATCACGCTATTTGACTCCCCAGCAAAATACAGCAAATGAACTGGAGCGTCTTAAAAATGACCTTAAAACCCTTCAATCAAGATACACTGAAAATCATCCTGATATAATAAACCTGAAAAAGCAGGTTGAATCCCTTGAATCACAATTAGAATCTTTATCTGTAAGTATTGATCAGGATGAAAGCCCGGATGAATCAGTTCGCACTGATTATGCCTTAAGAAACCAGTTAAATGATATTCAGATGGAGATATCCGGATATAAGGACGAAATTGCCAAGATTACCAGCAGGATTAAATATTATGAAGAAAAAATAGAGGAAACCCCTAAAAGAGAGCAGGAGCTGATATCCTTAAACAGAGATTATAATAACCTGAACGAATTATTCAATTCTATAATGGACAGAAAGCTGGAAGCTGAAATGTCGGTTAGCTTGGAGCGAAAACAACAAGGTGAACAGTTCAGGGTTGTTGACACTGCCCAGGTTCCACAAAAACCTGTAAAACCCGATGCAAAAAAACTGTTGATAATGATCATCTGCCTTGGTTTGGGGATCGGTTGCGGTATTGCTTATCTTGTGGAAATGCTGGACTCATCCTACAGGTCGCCTGATGATGCGGAAAAGGAGCTGGGTTTTCCGGTGCTGGTATGCCTCCCTTATCTTTTTACAGCGCAGGAGCTTAAGGCAAGGAGAAAGCGGAGAATAATTATCGCCATCTCTATGATCGCAGGTTATTGTGCTGCTCTTATTGCTGTGGTAATAACAATAAAGGGTTTAGATGAAACAATCAATTTTTTTAAGGGCTTTTTGCCAGGGATCAGCTAGACCTGGCTGAGATATATTAAACGGATATAAATGTACACTTCATTTTATGAACTTAACGAAAAGCCCTTTGAGCTAACACCATCCTCACGGTTTCTGTACCTTGGCGATATTCACAAGGAGGCATTGGCCCTTTTAACCTATGGTGTTACTGAGAAAAAGGGGTTTATTCTTCTTACAGGTGAGGTAGGGACCGGCAAAACAACCATGGTTCATGCCCTCCTGAATAACCTTGATGACAGCGTTCAGTATGTGCATTTATCAAATCCCATGGTCTCACCAAAGGATTTCCTGAAATACCTGGCATATTCAGTATTAAAAAGACGCTTTCAATTCAAGACCAAGGGCGATCTCCTGATCTGGTTTGAAAACTATCTAAAAGAGTGCCAGAAGAAACGTATTAACTTTGTATTGATAATAGATGAGGCACAAAACCTTTCATATGAACTGCTTGAAGAGATAAGGCTTTTATCAAACATGGAAAATGGTGATGAAAAGCTTTTAAATATCTTTCTTGTTGGTCAGCCGGAATTTAATACCATAATAAATGAGCCAAGGTGCAGGCCGCTTCGTCAGAGGATAGGCATAAGTTATCATATCCGGCCTCTGGATGAACAGGGCACCGGTGAGTATGTCTATAAAAGGCTTGACCTTGCAGGGGCAAAAGAGAGCAAAAAACTGTTCAGTAAAGAGGTTATCAAGGCATTACATTTTTATTCAAACGGGTATCCCAGGGCCATTAATGTTCTTGCAGATAACCTGCTATTGCTTGGGTATTCAAAAAATACCAGGAAACTGACCCCGGAAATGGTAAAGGAATGTTATCTCGAAACAAAATATGAAGCACCAAAATACGATATAGAACTGGTGGATAGGATTAATGATGATGCAAGCCGTATCACCATTTCGTCGGGGTACTGGAAGTGGCTGGCGGGTATTTCCGTGATGCTTTTATTTGTTCTCATTCTTGCTGGTTCTGCCTATTTTTTTAGGTCACAGCAGCTTGCTGTTGAATCAGATATAAAGACATTAAAGGAAGAGTTTCAGTCATTAAAAACAGGTATAGAAGAGAATCAGCGGCAGATACTGGAGGCGCTGAAGACAAAAGATAATGGTGTAGGTGAAAATAAGATAGAACAAGAATAAGAATTTTTATAGAGGTAAACTTTGGGAAAGATATTTGATGCCCTGGAAAAGCAGAAAAAAGAGAATATAGTTGTCTCTAATCAGTTTAAGACCATTGATGAAGGTCGGAGAACCACATCAAAAGAGGTTAATGAGACATTCAAGGTGCAGCAGGTCAATGCAAAATATAACCCAAAGCTTGTTGTACTTACTCAACCGGGTTCTATTGATTCTGAAAATTTCAAGACCCTGAGGGCTCAGATATTATTCCCCAAGGATGGCAGGCGTAACAGGGTGATCATGGTTACAAGTGTTTTTCCCGGTGAGGGGAAGACCTTTGTTGCGGCAAATCTTGCAGTGAGCATTGCCCAGGGTATTAATGAGTTTGTATTGATGGTTGATTGTGACTTAAGAAAACCTGACCTGCACAAGATGGTCAATGCAGAAAACAGTGTAGGGCTCAGTAATTACCTGCTGGATAAAATGCCAATGAATAAGCTGCTGTTAAAGACAGGCATAGAAAAACTTACACTGCTGCCAGCTGGAAAGGCAATTAAAAAGCCGTCTGAACTCCTTGCATCCAATGAGATGAAGGATTTTCTGATTGAGGTAAGAAACAGGTATGAGGATCGTTTTGTAATTGTTGATGCAGCCCCCCTTGGCGTAACTTCCGAGGCAAATATTCTATCGAATCATGTGGATGGCGTTGTGTTTGTGGTTCGGTCAGGGAAAACCCCGAAGGAAACAGTAAAGAAAAATCTTGAAAAGATTGAGAAGGATAAGATTATAGGGATTGTTTTTAATGGTTATGAGCAGCATCTTAAGCCATATGGTGATTATTATAAGAATTATTATGTAAGGCAGGAATAGAAACAGGCTGATTACTAATGATTAAATTATTTAACCAATATATCTCCCTTCACAAACTGGTTTTTATTCTTGGCGAAGGGGTCTTGATTTTTCTTGCAGCTTTGCTTGCGACATATATAACGCTCGGAAGGGGAATAGGTTTTATAGACACCCTTGAAATAGTATGGCCAAAGCTCTTACTGGTTACTATTATCACACAACTGAGCCTCTACTTTAATGACCTTTATGAAATCAGGGCAACAGATAATAAGATAGATCTTGCAGCAAGACTTATTCAGGCGATTGGTATAACATCCATCACCCTGGCAATTATTTACTTTATCTGGCCTGATATGGTTATTGGCCAGTGGATATTTTTTATCAGCCTGATTTTTCTTCTTTTATTCCTGCTATCCTGGAGATTTCTTTATTATATAGTAGTAAAAAAGCGTCTTTTTACAGAAAGAACAATACTACTGGGGACAGGTGATCTGGCATGCAATCTTCTTGAGGAGTTAAAATTCAGGCGGGATATCGGGTATAATATAGTCCTGGCCATTTGCCAGAATGACAGTCAAGACACATGTGAACTGCCATTAAAAATCCCTGTAAAGCAGGGGTTTGAAGAGCTGTGTGAACTTGTAGCAAAGGAAAATGCCTCAACGGTTATTGTGGCACTTGATCAGAAACGGGGTATAATGCCCTACAGAGAGTTACTCAACTGCAAGGTGCAGGGCGTAAAGATAATAGATGGTGAAAGTTTTTATGAGAAGATAGCAGAAAAATTACTTGTTGAAAAGATCAACCCCAGTTGGCTTATCTTTTCAGAAGGCTTTCAGAAATCAAAGATCACCAGGTTTTTTAAAAGGTTCAGTGACTTTATTTTGTCGATTATTATGCTTATTTTACTTTTGCCATTTTTAGCCCTTGTTGTGATCATAATTAAATCAGAGTCCAAAGGCCCTGCCCTTTTTTCACAGGAGAGGGTAGGTGAAAATGGTGTGCCGTTTATACTTTATAAATTTAGATCAATGCGGTCAGATGCAGAAAAGTTAAGCGGACCAGTCTGGGCAGAGGAAGATGACCCCAGGGTGACCAAAGTGGGTAAAATAATGAGAAAGCTCAGGATAGATGAACTCCCACAGTTATGGAATGTATTCAGGGGAGAGATGTCATTTGTAGGGCCAAGGCCTGAGAGAAGGTTTTTTATAGATCAGCTTTTAAAGTCTGTTCCCTATTACAATGAGAGATTCACTGTAAAACCGGGTGTGACTGGTTGGGCCCAGATAAAGTATCCATACGGCTCAACAGAAAAGGATGCACTGGAAAAATTAAAATACGATCTATATTATATTAAAAATTTATCCTTTGCCTTTGATCTTACGATAATATTTCATACCGTAAAGATAATGCTGTTAGGCAGAGGAGCAAGATAAAATCATCTGAAAGATGATTTCAAGTCTATAGTCTATAGTCTGTAGACTGTTTGTTTAGGTTGTTAGCGATTTAGGCTGTAGGCGTTTAGGTAAAGCCTTTTTAAATGCTTTGAGCCTTGAGCTTTCAGCTTTCAGCTTTCAGCCCTATAGCCTATAGCCTAACCCTGTAACTCAAAGGGCGGAGCTGTATCGTTTGAAAGCAGACAGTGAAGAAAAGCTCAAAGCTGAAAGGAAAAGAAGGCAGCCTTGAGCTTTGAGCTTTGAGCCTTGAACTTTGAACTCTTTAACCTCTGAACCCTTAAAACCTTTAACCAGTCAACCAGTTAACCTTGAGCTTTCAGCTTCGAGCTTTTTAAAATCCCATGTGCGGAATAACCGGAATAATAGATTATAACTCAAGTGAGGATTACACCTCCACCATCGATCGAATGCTTGGCAGCATCCGACACAGGGGGCCTGACTCCTTTGGTATATATACAGACAGGACTGCAAACCTGGCATCTACACGCCTGAGCATCATTGACCTGAATACCGGTGATCAGCCCATACATAATGAAGACAAGTCAGTATGGGTTGTGCTCAATGGTGAGATCTATAATTACCCTGAGCTTCGTTCAGAGCTTCAGGCTAAAGGGCATACATTCTATACCTCCTCAGATACCGAGGTGCTGGTTCATCTCTATGAAGAGCATGGGCATGATTTTTTAAATACGCTTAATGGACAGTATGTCTTTGCAATATGGGATCATAACAAGAAGTCATTGTTACTAGGGCGTGACAGGGTTGGTATTCACCCCCTGTTTTATCATTATAATGGCCACCGCCTTGTGTTTGGTTCTGAAATAAAGGCCATCTTTATGGATAGCCGCATAGAGAGGAGGCTTAATCTTAAGAGCCTGTCTGATATCTTTACCTGCTGGACACCTATGACACCTGATACAGCATTTGAGGGTATCAAACAGTTACCACCGGCCCATTATGCTGTCTTAACAAAACAGGGGCTTAAGCTTAATCGTTACTGGGATCTTTCATTTAATAATGAATTTCAATCTGAAAAAAGACTTAACGAATCCATAGAAGAGCTCTATGCCCTGCTTCTGGATGCAACGCGAATCCGACTGAGGGCCGATGTGCCTGTCGGCGCGTACTTGAGTGGCGGTCTGGACAGTACATTAATTACATCCCTTGTTAAGAAAAATTTTAATAATGAGCTCAAGACATTTTCTGTGAGTTTTTCCAATGAGCGTTTTGATGAAGCTAAATTCCAGGAAACGGCTGTTAAATCCATTGGCACAGATCACAGGAGTATAAAATGTTATGACAGGGATATAGGTGCTGTTTTCCCTGATGTTATCTGGCATGCAGAGGTGCCTCTGCTTCGTACCGGGCCTGCCCCATTATTCATGCTTTCAAGGCTGGTAAGGGAAAATAATTTTAAGGTCGTGCTTACAGGTGAAGGGGCTGATGAGTTTTTTGCCGGATATAATATTTTCAAGGAAGACAGTATTAGAAGGTTCTGGGCAAAGAGTCCTGAATCAGAAATAAGGCCCATGCTTCTTAAAAAACTTTATCCATATATTTTTAAGGATAATGGCAAGATTGAGGCATTCCAAAAGGCATTTTTTAAAAAGAATCTAAAAGATACCGGGAACCCTGTTTACTCTCACCTGCTCAGGTGGACAAATACATCTGCCATTAAAGCCTTTTTTTCGGATGATCTTAAAGGCCAAATGGAAGGTCTTGATAGTTTTATCAGCAGTTACAGTGCTGGTCTTTCTGAGGATTTCAGGTCATGGGCACCTTTATCAAGGGCTCAGTATATTGAGGCAAACATATTTTTGCCAAATTACCTGCTTTCCAGCCAGGGTGACAGGATGACCATGGGTAATTCTATTGAAGGAAGATTCCCATTTCTTGATCATCGTGTAATAGAGTTTGCAGCAGGTATCTCCCCGCGCTTCAGACTTAACGGGTTGACTGAAAAGTTTATTCTAAAAAGCGCAGCCCGAAATATAATTTCAAAGGAATTGGCTGATCGACCTAAACAGCCATACAGGGCACCGATTGCAACTTGCTTTATGGGAAAGTCGTCACCTGAATATGCTAGAGAGCTTTTATCGGAACGTATGATTATTGAAAAGGGTTATTTTGATCCCAAAAAGGTATCAGCTCTTGTAAGCAAATGTGAAAAGGGACAGGGTAAAATATTAAGTGAGAGGGAGAACATGGCCCTTGTAGGTATCCTTTCCACCCAGTTGCTTGATAATATGTTTCTTAAAGAGTTTCCATCAAGAAAGATTAATGTCCCTGAAAATATAAGGGTTTTTAGACAAGACATTTAAAGGTTCAACGTTCAACGTTCAAAGGTTGGGAGGGTAAAGGTTGTAAGGTTCAAAGGTTGAGTTCTTTAACCTTAAACCTTAAACCCTTGAACTCATAACCTCTGAATCCTGAACCTAATCCTAATCTCATTTAACCCAAGTAACCCCTAAAACCCAATAAACTCAACAAACCATCATACAATATATGTCACCAAAACGAACAACCATAATTGTCGTTATCATGCTCTTTACACTGGTTTTTCTGAGATACATTAATCACAGCGAAGAGATAAAACCAAACAAGCCATTCTCTACATTTCCTAAAAAGATAGGGGAATGGGAAGGTAAAGAAGGGCGATTTGATCAGAGTGTATATGATGCGCTGGGTGTAGATGATTCTTACCTTGGTCATTTCCATACCCCTGATGGCCGGTATGTTCAGCTTTATGTAGGATTTTATCAAAGTCAGAAAGAAGGAGAGCTTATTCATTCGCCTAAAAACTGTATGCCTGGCGGCGGATGGAATATTACTGGCACATCAATAGTAGAATTAAATATCCCAGGGAATGTCCCATCAAATATCGATGTTATAAGACTTGATCTCTTAAACGGAAGAGAAAGACAGGTTGCTTTTTACTGGTACCAGTCAAGGGGCAGGTTTGTTATATCGGAATATTGGGAGAAAATATACCTTGTGATAGATTCAATCACAAAACGAAGAACAGACGGCTCTTTTGTAAGGCTTATTGCCCCGGTTATAAATAATGATGAAGAAAAGGCACTGGCAGATTTAAAGGATTTCGCAAGCCAGCTTGTTCCGGTACTTCAGGAGTTTTTGCCAGAATAGCGCAGAGTGCTAAGAGCAGAGGTCTGAGATCAGACGTCAGAGGTCAGAAGGAAGAGAAAGACATCGGAGATCAGAAACCTGATGTCAGAGGACAGAAAAATAGATATCGGAAGGCAGAGGTCAGAAGTCGGTGAGAAAAACTGATGATAATCAATTCTGCTAAAGAGCTTAATGTATATAAATTGGCATATGAATTGGCAATGGAGATATATCAAGTTAGTAAAGAGTGGCCTCTTGAAGAAAAGTATTCAATGACTGACCAAATAAGAAGAGCCTCTCGCTCTGTGTGTAGTAATCTAAGGGAAGCATGGGCAAAAAGAAGATACGAAGCACATTTTATAAGTAAAATAACAGACTCAGATGGCGAAAACAGTGAGACAGATACATGGTTAGATTTTGCTCTTGATTGTGGATATCTCAATGAAGTGAACCATAAACATCTAACAGAGAAATGTTCTGAGGTTGGTAAGATGCTCGGTGCAATGTTAAAAAATCCCAAAAAATTCCTCTTGAAAACATAGTTTTATGCTTTTTCTGACTGTTGACATCTGATGACTGATATCTACTTTTTGTGGCTTTCTGACATCTGACCTCAGATCTCAGACTTCTATCAGTTAGTAATACAATCAATTGATCAAACAAATGAAACTAAATACATATACCCAGGTTAGCTTAATAACCATCGCCTTCTTCGCCCTCTTTAACCATACAATTATCAAACTGGTTGGCGACTGGTTTAATGACCCTAATTTTTCACACGGGTTCCTGATCCCTTTTATAACTGTATATATGATATGGCATAAAAAGGATGAACTGGCAGGGGCATCTGCTGTTAAAAGCAGTTGGGGGATCCTGTTTGTTGCGGCAGGGATGGCCCTATATATACTTGGTAATATCGGTGCTGAACTTTTTATAATGCGAAGCTCCATGATATTTACCATATTCGGGATCGTGCTATATATGACAGGGGGTGCAATATCAAAAAAGATCATTGTCCCCATCGCCTACCTTTTTTTCATGATCCCGATTCCTGCAATTATATGGAACAAAATAGCATTTCCATTGCAGCTTTTCGCAGCCGGACTTTCAGCAAATGTTATTAATCTCATTGGCATTTCGGTATTAAGGGAAGGGAATATCCTTCAGCTTGCTAATACTACCCTTGAAGTTGTTGATGCATGTTCAGGCTTAAGATCATTGACCTCTTTACTGGCCCTTGGCGGGGCATTTGCCTATATATCTAATTTAAGAATTATTTCCAAATGGATCCTTTTTTTATCGGCTATTCCAATAGCGGTGGTAGTAAATATTTTTCGTCTTACAATAACTGCCTTAATGGCTGAAAAGATAGGCACTGAGACTGCACATGGGTTTCTACATGATGCATCAGGGTTGCTTATTTTTGTTCTAGCCTTTATTCTATTATTTTTAGTGTATGTGCTGCTGGCAAAAATCGATAAGAAGATAGTTTTTAAAAAATAGCATGGCTCAGAGCACATAAAGCGCTGGGAAAAGTATAGTGATTGGTACTAAACTGTACCCTGTGTTTTTTCAAACTGTAAAAATTGGAGTAAATTATGAAAATCTGTAATAAATGTATACTGCCAGAAACCTTTCCAGGGATAAGATTCAATGATCACGGTATCTGCAACCACTGCCAGAGGGCAGATAATGCAGGGGTGGATATTGATGAAAAAAAATCAGAATATCATGACCGCCTTGATCAGCTCATCAAAGATGTCAAGGGGGCATCACCCTCTTATGACGTAATAATGGCCTACAGTGGAGGTAAGGATTCAAGTTATACCCTTAAATTGCTAAGAGAACGCTATGATCTGAAAATACTGGCATTTACTCTTGACAACCATTTTGTTTCTCCTACTGCATGGAAGAATATAGATATTATTGCTGATAATCTTTCAGTTGATCTCATAAAAGTCAGGCCACCCTGGCAGGCAGTAAAAGAATTGTTTCGTTTAACAGCAGAGGAGGATATTTTTTCTCCAGCAACCCTCCTCCGTGCAAGCTCTGTTTGTACAGCATGTATCAGCATAGTTAAAGGGTTTGCTTTGAAAACCGCGATTGAGATGTCCATACCCATGGTTGCATTTGGCTGGTCTCCGGGACAGGCTCCTATCCAGTCAGCAATCATGAAGACTAATCCTGCCCTTATCAGGCAGAACCAGGAATCCATTAAGAAATCCTTTCCAGCAGATATTTTTAATTCTATCTCGCAGTACTTTCTGCCTTTGGAATATTATGAAAAATACAAGGATAGATTTCCAATCAATATTCATCCACTGGCATTTTTTGATTATAATGAAAAGAATGTTACTGAGGTATTGAAAAATATAGGGTGGAGGCTTCCTGATGATACTGATACCAACTCATCAAACTGCCTTCTAAATGCCTATGCAAATCAACAGCATATAGAGCGTAATAAATTCCATCCGTATGTCTGGGAGATAGCCGGTATGGTACGCAAGGGTGTAATGGAAAGAGATGATGGAATTGAGAAGATATACACAGAACAAAATCAGAATATGGTAGAGTATGCGAAAGATAAACTTGGTCTTTAACCTTTTATTTTAAAAGGAGTTACTGATGAAAAAAGCAAATTTTCTTTTTACATCCGAATCAGTTACTGAAGGGCATCCTGACAAGGTTGCGGATCAGATATCGGATCATATCCTGGACAAGATGCTTGAGCAGGATAAGTATTCAAGGGTGGCCTGTGAGACCCTGGTAACCACAGGAATGGCAATGATCGCAGGCGAGATAACCACAAATGCATATGTTGATCTGCCGGATGTGGTAAGGGATACCATCAAGAGCATAGGTTATACAGGCTCTGCAATGGGATTTGACTGTGAGACATGCGCTGTGTTGTCATCCATAGACAAACAGAGCCCTGATATAGCCCAGGGTGTAGATGGGAAAGGGCTCTTTAAGGAGCAGGGCGCTGGCGACCAGGGGCTTATGTTTGGTTTTGCATGCAAGGATACACCGGTGTTGATGCCCATGCCGATTTATCTTGCACATAACCTTGCTCAGAGGCTCACACATGTGCGCAAATCAGGCAAGCTCCCCTGGCTCAGGCCGGACGGGAAGACCCAGGTGACAATCCAGTATGTTGATGGGAAGCCCGTGAGTGTTCATACAGTAGTTATTGCTGCCCAACATGACCCGGATGTGGATTATGATACCCTGAGGCAGGCCATAGTTGAAGAGGTGATTAAAAAGATTATCCCCTCGGAAATGATTACAAAAGAGACACAGTTTTTTATCAACACAACCGGCAGGTTTGTTGTTGGCGGCCCAATGGGTGACTGCGGGCTTACCGGCAGGAAGATAATAATAGATACATATGGCGGATTTGGGTACCACGGCGGCGGGGCATTTTCAGGTAAGGACCCATCCAAGGTGGATAGAAGCGCCTCCTATATGTGCCGTTATATTGCCAAGAATATAGTTGCAGCAGGACTTGCTGAAAAATGCGAGATCCAGATTGCCTATACCATTGGAAGGGCAGAGCCTGTATCAGTTCTGGTAGGCGCATACAGTACAGGTATCTTGCCAAGCGCTGAATTGACAAAGATAGTACAGAAGGTGTTTGACCTGAGGCCTGCTGCTATTATTGAAAAGCTTGATCTCTTAAGGCCCATATATCGCAAGACAAGCAACTATGGCCATTTTGGGAGAGAGCTTCCTGAGTTCACCTGGGAAAAGACCGATATGGTTGAGGTACTTAAAAAGGCTGTAAAGTAAAATAGATGGGTTGGAAAATTGCTTTTTGATTATGTAATTTTAAAATAATAATATTTTAGAAAATGTAAAATTTATCCTAATGAAATATATTTTAAAATTGTGTTGGATGTAATTGTATGTGAATGAATTGTGGAATCGAAAAATAAGGATGGAATATGAAAAATAAAATTAGATCATTTATAATTGAAAACTTTTTGTTTGGACAGGATGAAGGTCTAAAAGATGACTCCTCATTCCTTGATGGAGGCATTATTGATTCGACGGGTATACTTGAACTTGTTAACTTTCTAGAAGAAGAGTTTTCCATCAGTGTGTTAGATGAGGAACTCATCCCAGAAAATCTTGATTCTATAAATAATGTAGTTGAGTATCTGGAGAGAAAGGTTCGTTAACATCACTGAGAGTATTGAGTAGAGCATATCTGGAGAAGAGGAAATATAAATAACTGTGAATGGGTGAATGTGGCTCTCCTGTTATCTAGAGACCTTTGCATACCAACCAGAAATGACCTGAAATAGGAATAGCAAAAAATTAATTAAAAAACTTCTGAAAACTGGACATAAAGCAAAAATTAACAGAACCGGTATCTAAATGTGACTCAACAGTCTCGTATGATGATTTAAGTATAATAAAGGATTTTCTTCCATGTTAAACAAACCAACTCGCCTCCTTCATGAAACATTATTAAAATCATCAGAATTAAATCCATCCAAGATAGCTTTAGTTGCAGAAGGCACTGAGTATACATATTCTGAATTTGTTTATACATCAGCTAGAATAGCCTCCATCCTTAAAGAATTCGGTGCACAGCGTGGTGATCGCATCGCGCTGTATATGGACAATACGGCATATTCAGTAATGGCAATCTATGGAATACTAATGATCGGATGTGTATTTATTGTTATCAACCCACAAACTAAATCAGATAAACTAATCTATGTTATCGATAATAGCGATGCAAAAATATTATTAACGGATAGCCATCTTGCACCTTTCTTTAACCCGATATTGCATCAATTGACAAAACTCGAAGCCTTGCTTTTTACTGGAAATGAAGATGCGTTTATAAATACATTATCATCCAAATTGAATTTCAAGATAGAATTTTTACCAGAATTGATAGAAGATGCCTCGCCTTTAGAAATTCTACCATCCTGCATATCAGTTGATCTTGCAGCACTTATTTATACATCGGGAAGCACTGGTGACCCAAAAGGTGTTATGCAGACTCATCAATCAATGTTATTTGCTGCTCAAAGTATAGCAGAGTATCTAAGGCTGTCTCCTGAACATCGTATTCTTAACGTTCTGCCATTAGCTTTTGATTATGGACTTTACCAGTTATTAATGTCTGTACTAATTGGTGCGACATTAATTCTTGAGAGGTCATTTGCATACCCGGCTTTAATATTTAATCGAATGAAGGAACAAAAAGTCAATGTATTCCCAGGTGTTCCGACTATATACACTTATCTGGTATCCAGTCACCGTAAAAAGCCATTATGTTTCCCCGATGTTACACGAATTACCAATACTGCTGCAGCTTTGCCTATTGATTATAATACTGATTTGCATCAAATTTTTCCAAACGCACTGATATATCGCATGTATGGTCTTACTGAATGCAAAAGAGTATGTTATCTGGAGCCGGAACTAAATGATATTAAGCCAGCTTCAGTCGGGAAAGCAATACCTGGCACCGAAGTTTTTCTACTTACACCCGAAGGGGATGCCGTTCCTCCTGGTGAAAATGGTATTCTTCATGTGCGGGGTGCTCATGTGATGCTTGGGTACTGGAAAGACATGGAGCTGAGTGCAAAAATGCTTAAACCGGGTAATCTGCCTGGTGAACGGATTTTATGTGCTCAGGACTGGTTTTCAATGGATGAAGAAGGATTTTTATATTTTAAAGGACGCAGTGATGATATTATTAAAACCCGGGGGGAAAAGGTAAGTCCTATCGAAGTCGAGAATGTGCTGCTTAGCATAAAAGGTATTCGCGAGGCTGCCGTTATTGGGATACCCGATGACTTACTGGGCCAGTCAATTAAGGCATTTGTCTCCCTTGATGACTTATCTCTTACACCAAAATTCATTCAGAAACATTGTATGCAGAAACTGGAAAATTTCATGGTACCTAAAGTTATAGAGATAATGGATACTCTTCCCAAAACAGATACCGGGAAAATAACAAAAAAAAATTTAAAATAGTAAACGGTAATATCATGAATCCAATTTTTAAAAAATATCTGAATGAAATTTCAGAGAAATGCACTTTTTCTCCCGATCTTCAGGGAGAAACCCCTGAATCTACATTGCATGCTTTATGGCATGCCGCTGCAGGAACACCGTTATCACCTGAAAGTGCAGTTTTAACACCCTTGCTTGAATTGAACAGTGAAGAACGAAATAAGCTTGATATTTTTGTGAATCAGCGAATTGCAGGCATCCCTCTTGCCCAAATAATAAATCGTATGCATTTCATGGGGCTTGAACTTATATACCGACCTGAAGTACTTGTGGCAAGGCCTGAAACTGAGATTCTCGGTGAAACTATTGTAGAGATACTTGGAAAACAGAACAGACAAAATAGTTCTCAAATCATAATTGAAATTGGTTGTGGCAGCGGAAATTTAACTTGTGGTGTATTATCTCGTCTTAAAAATGCATTCATTTATGCAGTAGACATTACTGAACCATGTGCATTATTAACACAAGAAAATATTCAAATGCATAATCTTCAAGACAGGGTAAAAGTCTTTACAGGTGATATGTTTTTTCCTATGATAGGATTATCTCTTGAGGGGAAAATTGATGCGGTGTTTTCAAATCCACCATATATTTCTACAAAGGCTCTATCTGATAAAAATGCACATTTATTATCATATGAACCACGCGAAGCGTTCGACGGAGGGCCTTTTGGTCTTTCGATTCATCAACGTCTGATTAAGGAATCAGGTCTATATCTTAGAAATGGGGGCTATTTATTTTTTGAATTTGGACTTGGGCAGGAACGACAGGTAGAATTACTCTTCTCAAGAAATAAGATATTCAGCAAACCTGAATTCAGAAAAGATGCCAGAGATAATCCGCGTGTTGCTGTTGTCCAAAAATATTAAGTAATCCAATGAAAAAGTGGATGTCTGATTATTTAAGGCAGTAAGCAATAACCAATGATGAAATAAAGAAAGATCAGGATAGGCGTAATACAGGTGAAGATCACGATACGCTGAACGAAAATACATACTTGGAGGGCTCATGGACGTTGCTAAATTAATCATATTTGTAACACTCATAACCTTGATACTTTCATGCAGTAATGAAAAGGAAAAACTACAAATTGGTGCTCAGGTTTTATCCAATTTGAACGATGTCCAGGTTTCTACCTGGAACAAATTATCTGATAAGAATATTTATTTTGGCCATCAATCTATTGGTCATAATATACTTGAAGGGATAGAGGATATTCTTTCAGGCCAACCTCAAATAAAATTAAACATTGTTGAAACAACTGATCCAAAGGATTTTAAAGGCGGTATTTTTGCCCACTCAAAAATAGGTAAGAATATGAATCCTGAATCAAAGATAGACGAATTTGAAAAAATACTGGAAAATGGGGTTGGGGATAAAGTTGATATAGCTATATTAAAATTTTGTGCAGTGGATATTAATCCTCCAACAGATGTAGAAATAGTCTTTAATGCATACAAGTCAGCATTTTCAAGATTAAAGATGAAATATCCAGATACTGTATTTATTCATGTCACTGTTCCCTTGACCTCAGATGGGGTAGGAATCAGATACCTGATTAAAAAAACAAAAGATATTGTGAAAAATATAGTTGGCAAAACAAACTATTACAATAATGATAAAAGGAATATTTTCAATGAAATGCTCTTAAATGAATACAGTGGGAAAGAACCAATTTTTGATCTGGCAGAGTTGCAATCCACATATCCTGACGGAACAAGAAGTACATATGAAAAAGACGGTAAAACCTATTACTCGCTGGTAGCTGATTATACATATCCGCGGGATGCGTTACATCTGAATGAATATAGTCGAAGGATTACAGCAGAAAGAATGCTGATACTGTTAACTGAATACGCCAGGTAAACAAGGCTTTAAAGAATACTATCTCCTAAATAGTAAAAGACATTTCTCATAGTATGACAATTGCACCATATTCAGGCTCCATTTTCTGGGGTTTGTTTTTTTTATTTGTTTTCCTCCATGCATGCATGAAACCAATTCTGCGAGTTCCATGGATTCGAAACATATACATGATTATTTTCAGTATTATTATGGTATTGGGAGTCCAGGGTACAGTACAATCCTTTATCCTGCTGCCATTTCTTTTTGGAATAACTATCCTGGTCTATGCTGCTGGAAAAGCGCTTCTATCTGATTTTTTCGGAAGTACTAAAAGTAAAGTAAATATTACAGCGATATCTATTGTAATTTTTATCCTCTGCTATTTTAAGTATTCATATTTTCAACTTGCAATCAATTCCCTTTATTTTAATCTA
>JAAZBV010000093.1 GCA_012513605.1 Desulfatiglans sp.
AGGAAGAAGAGGTTGACGAGATAGAGGAGGAAGCTGTTGATGAGATAGGGGATGATGAGTATGAGGAGGTTGATATTGAGGAGGCCCCTGAAGAAGAGCTGGAAGAGGCTGATGAAGATGAGGTGGATATAATAGAAGAGCCTGTTGAAGAGGCTCTTGATGATGTGGATGAGCTGGAAGAGGTGCCTGAGGATGAAATTGACGATCTTATGGAGGATGATGACTATATCCTGGAGGAGATACTCAATGATTATGATGCAACTGGGTACATAAGTGAAGAGGGGCAGGAAAAGGCGCTGATACTCGCAGACAGGTTTGACAAGATGCTCTCTGACACAGAAAGGTACTATAACAGGTATCTCCTGATCCCGGCGGGCAGGTTTCTTATAGTAAACGCCACTTCAATAACAGATAAAAAACAGGGCTATATAGAACTTCCTGAATTCTATTTTGGTAAATTCCCTGTGACAAATCACCTTTTTGAGCTTTTTACAGAAAAGACCGGATATGTGACAACAGCAGAGAGGCTGGGTTACGGCACAGTATATAAAGGGCGTTTAAGGTATATGACAGATGATAAAAGCGGGAAAAAGATACTTGAATGGAACTCATCATTAAACAGTGAAAAGATAGAGGGGGCATGCTGGTTTCAGCCACTTGGCCCGGGAAGCACCCTTCATGGAAAAAGGAATCACCCTGTTGTTCAGGTGACCCTTGAAGATGCAATGGCCTTTGCTGCCTGGACAGGTAAAAGGCTGCCCACAGAGCAGGAGTGGGAGGCGGCAGCGCGTACCACTCTCGGGCTTGATTATCCCTGGGGGAAAATGCCTGACAATGAGAAATGCAACATAGAGGCCAGCGCTATCGGGGGTACAACCCCTGTTGATAAATACCAAAAGGGGGCCAATAAATATGAGATATATGATCTCATAGGAAATGTAATGGAATGGACCGGGAGCAGTGAGTCGAAAGAGAGGGATATATTATTTGTTGCCAAGGGCAGCAGCTGGGTTTCTGGCGAAAATATCACACTGACTGCAAGGTCTTTAATTGACCCCAAAAGCCCTTCAAATATCCTGGGGTTCAGGTGTATTGCCTATAACAAATGATCTCAAGCAGTATATCTTCAAGCCTTTTTATATCAGCACCATTGATATTGTCAGGGTTTTTTCTGAGCCTAGTGAATATCCCGGAAAGTTCCCTGCGCCTGCCCTGCTCAAGACCCTTTGATATGCCTGTGTCGTCAGGATTATCAATAATGATCTTCTCCCTGCGGCTGTGGGCATAATCGCGGATTGTAAAATAATGAAGCAGGGCACGATCAAGCAGTACCCATGGAAAATTCTGGTTCTTGTGTGGCCCCACCCTTACAACCCTGCCACCCCTGAAGAATCTGCTCACATGCTCTAGGGAGGCAAATCTTCTGGTTGAAAAATAGGCGACAGACCCTGCGCCTATAATGGCCCCGCCGATAGCCCCGGAAAATAATGATGATCCGCCAACCGCTGCATCAAGTGTGCCGCCAATGGCAGCGCCTGTAATGGCCCCCAGGGTGAGGAGCTGTTTTGATGTAAGTCCCAGCATCTCCCAGGTGGATTCGGCAAAAAGGTCCTCCTGAAAAACAGGTTTATCGAGGTCAGTCTCTTCCCTTTCAAGGCTATTATGCCGGTACAGCTGTTCAATGGCCTGCCGCGATTTCCTTTCCCTTTTACGGAGCCAGTCATGGAATTTTGATTCAAGGCCCGGCCTTTTGTCTTCAATATGCTCATGCCTGTCTAGACCAATCTCAATGTGATATGTAAGTTCATCTGCAAGCATATCAGCTATTATATGGGCACTCTCACGTTCCCGCCGCTTCCATTCGCTGTTAAGGTATTTAATGGCCTCATCCACGCCAGGCCGCCATGCCTCATTGAGTTCACGAAAGGCCTGAAACAGCTCAAGCCTGTCACTAAATCTTACCTTCTGGGCATTGAACTGCCGCACAACGCTGAAATACTGATCAAGGGCAGGTCTCCAGGTTCTGGTATAGTCATCGCTACCTATATGATTTATAAGCGCCATGCGGGGCTGGCCTGTCCATCTCAGGATCTCCATTTCCGCCTCAAAATTGCGCCTGAATGGTTTTGCCCCATCCACTACATAAAGGATACCTGCGCCATCCAGGATGGGCATAAGGAGCCTGCACTCATCTACAAAATCCTCTGTATCTTTAAAGGTATTATAAAAATCATTGACCACATCACGCCGGCTCGCGGCAGATGTCTCACGCTCCTTCATCCAGGCAAGGGCCCTTGGGGCCTGCTGAAATCCGGGTGTGTCAATCAGTATGATGATGCTCCTTCCATCCACCATCACAGGGAACTCCTGGCATTTAATGGTGGTGCCTGCACCGCTGTCAATAACGACAGCATCATCCTCGGCCAGCGCACTTACGATGCTTGACTTTCCCTTGTTTACCCTTCCGATAACTGCAAATTGCGGGATATCTTTCATTTCTGGGCCTCTGTTACCGGTTCAATAACTATAAAAGGGTCATTAAGCCTTGCTACTGCCTCATGCCAGTTCTGCCAGTCTGCTAGAGCTGGGGCTATCAATCTTTTTTCATGGTCAAGATTAATGAGCCCTATAATGATCCTTCTCTCTTTTTGTATCTTTGTCCTCAGGTGTTTCAGAAAATATTTGACCGCCCTGCCCGGTGCCTCCCATGATTCAGCCATAAAAAGGATCGGCTCTGTTTGTGCACCCTTTTCAAAATCATTGAGAAGCTCTTCATCCTGAAGATTATCCAGTCCACCTGCGTGAACTATGTCATGGGTATTCCATCTAAACTGTGAACTTATAATCCTTTTTATTTGAGCATCTTCCATTTCTGCCTCTCCCCAGACAATAACCATGCATGATTGGGCATTTATCTCCTTACTATCAAATACCGCTGATTGTGCTCTTTCATTCCTTTTTACAATGGGCATACTCTCCACAGATTGGGAGAGATACACAGGGGAGGTGAGTCTTCTATATAATGAATCCAGTTCTGCTGAAAGCAAGGGGGCTTTTCTGGTTAAAAGATGCAGCCTGATATTTGAAACCGTCATTAAGATGGCGCGTGGTATGAGGCCGTAAAAGATGATGATGCAGAGCAGAAAGTGCCACCATCCCCCTGCGGTCAGGGCATTACCCTGTGTGCCGGAATAGGCGCCATCAAGACGGAAATAGCGGGTCGATTCAATCAGGCTCAATGTAGGAATAATATCTGCATTGAAAATAGACCATGGGGCAGAAATAATTTGAATAACCCTGTGAAAAAATTGCGGAGAAACATCCAGTGTCGTGTTCCATGCAAAGGCGATATCAGAAAATGTAATCAGATAGATAGATGATATAAAGGCTCCAAGGCTGAAGGCAAAACCTCCAAGCTGAGTTATACTGAAGAGAAGCCACCTCTCTATGTTTTTATATATGATGTGTCTTGATTCTATCCGGTGGAAGATACCTGATACGAACCGAATGGATTTTGTCCTGTTTTTATATAAACGCCTCCCTGCTGCTACAATAATACGGCGTAACAGGAACCCTGCCAGCCTGTAAAAATCTCCAATAAGCGGGATTCTTTTACGATAGCTGCCCGGAAGCAGATTTAGAATAAACAGGAGATAAAGCAGGATATTTAGGCCCGCAAAAACAGCAATAAAGTTTACTATGTTGACAGGCTGTGACCCGTCATAGGCGAGGATGCCCGCACAGGTAAATGCCCCTGATATGAGAAAGAAAAAAAATATTAAATAGCGTAAAAATGTTAATATGGAATCAAACCATGAACCGGGAAAGACCTCCTTATCCATGAGGTTTTTTAACCAGAATCGAAACATGGCAGCACGGTCTTCTATCGGGCCAGTAAAACTCATGCCGATTTTACGGTCCCTCTCCTGCACATCAGCCATGCCGGATTGTGCATCTCTGTATAGCTGATATTCTATGTTTATGATCTCGGATAGTTTCAAGGGTTTTGCCTTGTTTGAGATTAATAATAACTGTTTTTCCTGGTTATACCGGATTTATAGGGTTATCAATTTTGTTTTATCATAAAAGATAAAATGCGATGGCCTTGTCTCCTGAATCGTTGGGGTCAAAGGAGCAGAATTCTACATTAACAATTGTGCCCTTTACATTTCTTACAAAGGCCTGTTTGTTAATAAGGGTCTTACCGGAGTTATCAAGGTTGAATTCAACCTCAATGATCTCATCCTTTTTAAACTTTGGTTCCAGAGGCATCTTGAATTTCAGCCCCCCTTTGGATATGTCCACAACTGTCATTATTCCATTTTGATTTTCTCCGGAAAGCGGATGATAGCTGAATTTCCCATGAAGTTGTGTCCCTTTGCGGAATTGTTTTCTTCTCTCCAGTATTACCTCATAAACATTCCCGCACTTGCACTTGACCTTTAACTTGATAGAAACCTCAAGCTTTTTAAATTTTGAAACATCTGACTCCTTTGATACATGGCACTTCGGGCATTCAAAGAGTGCAGTATTTTTATCTGAAAGATATATCTTCTGTATGCTTTTATTTTCCATGGGCGATTCAACCTAATTACCATCTAGTTATGAATATATTGCGTAATTATTATATTGTGTATATTGGAATGATATTCAATTATTAAACAAAATAAAAGGTAAATTTTCAATTAACAATGATCAATTATCATTGGAAAACTGGGTTATGATTATATATCCCCTAAGTCAGAAATCAGTCGTTCCAGAGAGTAATGTATCAAAATTGCAGATCTTCGTATTTCTGTCTCCTGGTTTTGGCCCATCTTTAATTGATTAAATAATGACTCAAGATTCAGAAAAAATATTACCCTTCTCATTGAAAATACAATTTGTGTCAGCCACAATATTCTGGTAGGGTCTGCGTGAATTTAATATACTAATCGCCGGTTTCATATCATTTATGCCTTTATAAATAATAATATCCGGCCCAAACCTGTTAGTTGAAAGGAATTACTGTGAAAACAATAATGAAAACAATCCTGTGTATCACTCTGCTGGCATTTACCTTAAGCTGTGAGAAGGCAGAACAGCAGCCAAAGACAACAGCGCTCCAGACAGATAAAGAAAAAATAAGCTATGCGATCGGCGTGAACATGGCACAGTCTATAAGCGAGATTAAGGATGAAATCGATTTATCCATGCTGCAGAAGGGCATGACAGATAAAATGCAGGGGAATATACTTTTGGTATCAACAGAGGAGGCGCAACCCCTGCTCCAGTCATTTTCTGAAAAAATAATGGCCAGAGAGCAGGAGAAATCAGCAAAGGCCTCACAGGAAAATCTGGAGGCAGGAAAGGCCTTTCTTGAAGGTAACAGGACAAAGGAAGGTGTTAAAACAACTGAAAGCGGCCTGCAATTCAAGGTGCTTAAAGATGGGGAAGGAAAATCTCCAAAAGTATCTGATAGAGTCCGGGTTCATTATGAGGGAACAAAGCTTGACGGGACAGTGTTTGACAGCTCATATAAACGGGGAGAACCAGCCACCTTCCAGGCTGATCAGGTAATCAAGGGGTGGACAGAAGGGCTTCAACTGATGAAGGTTGGAGGCAAATACAGACTGTTCATTCCTGCTGATCTTGCTTATGGTGTGCGGGGCGCCGGCCAGGAGATAGGCTCAAATGAGGTTTTACAGTTTGATGTGGAACTGCTGGATGTCCTTGATAATGAGCCGCAGGAAATGAAACCGGAAGAGACTCATAAAACAGAGAGTAAATAATAAATAAAATTATTAAAACTAACGACCGGAACCATTGCCATCGGTTCTGGTCGTTTTATTTTTAACTATATTCTCTTAAGCGAAGGATGCAAGGGCGGTTTCGCAAAAAAAATGAAGATCAATCCCAGCACCAGCACCGCAATGGCAAACTGAAAAGCCGGGATGTAACTTCCGGTTGATTCCCTGATATATCCTGCTACAGGGCTCCCTGCAGCAGAAAAAACGATGGTAAAAGGCATGGTGTATCCCATCATTTTGGGAAACTCCGTTCTGCCAAAATAATCAGGAATAAGGTTGCCTAAGGCTATGGTCTGTATCCCGAATCCTATCCCCATGAGGACATTGGATAGAATCACAATGCTCATTGAGTTCGCAAACAGTATGATTGCCAGGCCTGCAATACCGAAGAAGATCGATACAACAGCAAGTGTATGCATCTTGATCTTAAGGCCAAGAAAGCCTATACCCAGCTGGCTGATACCCATCATAAACCCGAAAAAACCCCCTGCAAATGCAGCGCTTGTGCGTGAAAAATCCATATCTATCAGAAAGGTGACCTGATGGGACATCATCATTTGCATGGCGGTAAATTGGACAATAACATAACCTATTAAAAGCCACATTGTCCGCGTCATAAGGGCCTCCTTTGCAGTGAAATCAACAGGAGTCTTATACAGATTTGTCTGAACCGCCTGTGTTGCGTTAGACCTTTTTGCCTTTAAGGCAACAGGCCCGTCCGGGAGCTGACCCAGATCTTCCGGCTTATTAACAAGAAAAAGCGCGGGCAGGATCACACAAAACAAAAAAGATGCTGCAGCAATAACAAGGTAGGTATTCCGCCAGCCTATTAATTCTATAAGCCTCATCAAGAGCGGGTTGAAGAGGACACCTCCGAAACCCAAAGAGGTCATTGAAATGCTGAGTGCCATGGGCCGTTTAACTATGAACCAGTTATTAATTACAGTCATGGAGGCGAGCATTCCGCCTATGCTCATGCCCAGGCCTATAAGCACCCCATATCCGACAAAGAGCTGCCAGATATACTGCTGATAAGAGACCAGTACAAGGCCTGCGACTGAAAAAATGTTTCCCAATATTATGGCCGTTTTGACCCCTTTCTTCATTATGTAGATCCCTACAAGGGGTGCTGTCAGGCCAGAAATTATCATACCTACAGCCTGTGCCAGGGACATATCACCCCGGCTCCAGGAAAACTCCTCTACCCAGGAGGGGAGAAACAGTGCAAATGAGAGCATCATCATCATAAATGCAATGTTAAAGAAAAACATTACCACCAGGTTAACCCACCCATAGAAACCATTTTCGCTCTTGAGTCTCGATGCCATACACATGTCTCCATTTTATTAAAAGGTTCACATACTGCAAGGTAAACAATTATCAGTAAAACAAGTGCGTATAAAACGATAAGACTTCTATGACAAAAAATCATTACACCAAAAGGGACACAATGGGTCAGGTTTAAGATTAATTGTTTGAAAAATCAAGGGAAAAGTAGGAGGGGGCTTAAAGCTCAAAGCTGAAGGCTGGAAGGTTAAAGATTTAAGATTTAAGATTGAAGTCTATAGCCTATAGACTATAGTCTTTCAGGAATGCACAACAAATAGTCTTATTACTAAAAAAAATTACAAGATATTGTATTTTATCTTGAAGTATTCATTTTCCTCTGGTATGTGAATCCACTAAGAAAAAACCCCGCCCATAGGACGAGGATTTCTATCTGGTTTTAAAACATCAAAAAGTGAAGCAGAGGAGGAAGGGGTATATGAGGATTATTGCCATCGCAAACCAAAAAGGGGGTTGTGGCAAAACCACAACTGCTATAAATCTTTCATCTTCTTTAGCGCTAAAAGGACAGAGGGTACTTCTGATTGATTTTGACCCTCAGGCCCATGCAACCATGGGACTGAATGTGATACCTTCTGATGTTGAAAAATGCATCTATGACGTGATAACCCCCTCACAGGGTGGGGAGGTTTTGCTGGATGAAATTTTGATTCCGATCAAGGATAACTTTGATCTTGCCCCTTCAAATATTACACTGAGTCTTGTTGAACAGGAGCTTGCCGGCCTTAAAGGAAGAGAAGATCGCCTTCATGATGCCATCAAGGGTCTTATCGCTGAATATGATTATGTTATTATCGATTGTCCGCCAAGCATCGGCCATCTTTGCTTCAATGCCCTTCGCGCAGCGGATGAAGTGGTTATTCCCATTGATATGAGCCTCTTCTCACTCCGGGGGGTCGCTAAACTGACTGAGATAATTTTGATGCTAAATGAAAAGCTTGATAGCGAAATAAGGTCTCGTGCGTTGATCACCATGTTTGATGCCCGGACACGTTACTCTGAGACTGTTCTGGAAAAGGTAAAGGCAGAATTTGGAAAACATCTATTTGAAACGGTTATACGTTACAATATCCGATTGAGGGAGTCTGTTGATTTTGGCCAGCCTGTGGGTGATTATGACAGGCATGCCATTGGACATATAGATTATGAAAACCTGGCTAACGAATTGATTCGCTCAGATGCAGCGGATGCCTGTCAGGGTGTAAAATCAGCGGGCTCAGCATACGACATTCTACAGAAGACAGAAGACTTCATAGGGACAGGTTACAGAAGGTCTACGGATGAGTATGGATACGCTGAAAAGGATAACACAGCTTATTATTCTCCTGAATCAAGTTATTCAGAAATGATTGAGGCCATTGCTACCAGTAATTCAGGATATTCTTTCTCTGACCCTGATGATAATTATTAGAAGGGGTGCCTTTTTATAAAACAGGAGGGTAAAAAGGGATGGAAAAAAAGGGCCTGGCAAGGAGTCTCAAGGATATATCCCGCACCTTTATTACAGCGGAAGATGAGTCAACGCCTGATGATCCATCCCTTAATTTTTTAACTAACCCTGTCCGGGAAGACCGCTGTTCAGCATGTGTTAATGTGATAGAAGAGGTTGATGGCCCTCTTAAGTGCAGGATATTTTCATCCAAAAATGAAAAATATGGTGTGATATTTTTAAAATCAATCATGCCGGGATACGCGAAATACTGCCGATACTTTGAACCACTGGCTGTACAGGAAGCCAAAAATAAGGAGAATATTGAAAGGGCTGAAAGTAATGCCAGTCAGGAAAATATAGAATATGAACAGACAATTACCAGCCAGAAAAATATAGCAATCAAGGATGACACAAACCTTCAGAACAGTTTTAAAAAGATGCTTTCACAACACCTTGAACAGGGATATGAGATCGTTCGCATAGAGCTGGAAAAGAAGGATGAGCATAAAGAGACCGCATGCCTGACAAAAACAATTGAAAAGGTGACTATCTCAAGGAAAGATAACCTTTAAATTCAAGTTTCAAGTTTCAGGTTTCAAGATTTAATTTAACAGACTGATCTCATTTTACAAATGCGGTTAATCAAGCCAGTTTTCCACTCCCAGCCCCTGGACCTGGCTGAACTCTCTGAAATTTGCAGTTATAATAATAAGCCCAAGTGAAATAGCATGGGCAGCAATCAGCATATCATTTGGACCAATCAGGGTGCCGGACTTTTCGAGTTTTGAACGTAATGTCGCATATTGTTTGTCCGCAGGCTCTTCAAAAGGCAGTATCACAAGTGTCGAAAGAATGGCCTCTAACTGATACCTGAGCCGCTCCGACCCCTTTTTTTCTGCCCCAAAGCGTAGCTCTCCTGTAACTATTATGCTTGTACAAAGTGATTCCTCTCCAACTTCGGCTATTTTTTCTTTCAATATGCCATTTGGATTGCGCACGAGTTCAGAAATTATATTTGTATCGAGAAGGTACTTTAACCTCGTACTCATAGTTCTATATTATCAAGAGGTAACAGGTTTTTATCAACATCGGGAAACGTTTCATCAAGAGTTTCCAACCCCTCAAGAATGGTTAGTAAACCTTTCTTTTTTAAGGGTTCAAGAATAAGCCGTTTACCCTCCTTCCTGATAATTGCATCATCACAGTCCATTTCAAATTCCTTTGGTATCCTGACCGCCTGATTCCGCCCATTACGAAATAATCGAACATGTTGCTGGAGTGTATTCATTTTGAATCTCCTTTTTTATACTGGCATACGCCAAAGCATATGCCTGGGCTTCTGAAAAGTCAAGTTTATGATCGATTGTCTTTGTTTTCACTGATAATGGCAGGTTGATCATCCTAAATATCCTTGATTTTTTAAGCTGTTAGCTGTAAACCCATTTCATTTCATCAAATAAAGCAAAGAAATCAGCCTATTGATTAAACATCTCTTCACCGGGGTTTGAGATATAAAAGGGAATAATTAAAACCATAGTATTCCGAGTATGAGAGTTTTCGCATTAAAGTATCATCTTTTTAGTCAGGTGTAATTTTCATTGTAACTTTATTTAGGTAAAAGATAGAGTTATCTCAAAAGATTATTTAACATTGACTTAGGTACGGCATAGCCGTATATTATTTACAATGGAATTCATTGAAACAAGTATCTTCACAAAATTGATATCAAAGTACTTAACTGACGATGAATTCCGATTATTTCAGTGGTATCTGTTTATGAACCCAGAGGCCGGGGATATTGTTCGTGGAAGCGGTGGTGTCAGGAAAGTAAGATGGGCACCAGAAGGAAAAGGGAAAAGCGGCGGAGTAAGAATCATGTATTACTGGAAAAAGTCAGATGATTAAATATGGTTACTTACAATCTATTCAAAGAGTGAAAAAGATACTATCTCTGGTCATATTCTAAAAAAGATTGCGGAGGAAATTGAAAATGAGTGATCGTAATATAGGTCAGGAAATATTGGATGGGATAAAAGAGATTAAACGTTTTAAAAAAGGGGAAATCAGTCTGTCCACTTATACGCTAAGTGAACCCTCTGGGGCAAAGACTATCCGGAAAAGACTTAAACTGTCACAATCAGCTTTTGCGGGCTTAATGGGTGTAAGCCCACGAACAATACAGGATTGGGAGCAGGGAAGAAGATCACCTCAAGGTCCCGCAAAATCTCTTTTACGAATTGCAGAACAGCATCCTGAGATATTCCTTGATATAAAATAAAATGTAGATTTCTGAAAAGTAGGAAAATTGAACAATATGAAGAAATATGAATCCCGTGTTGATTGGAAATAATTTCTCTTTGATGCAAAATCGTTTTTAAACAAACTCGGAGCCAGATACTACATAAAGAATGATTTACTTACATTTAAAGAGAACTTAAAGATTGAGATAGCTATTTACCATCTTTCACTTATAATTAAATGATTAACATATGATGTTAATTATTTAATTGACATTGTAACGACATGTTAATATATTTTAAATCAAATAAGTTGCAAAAAATCTGTAGTAAACGGAATGAGGCTGTTAAGAAACTGGGCTCAAAAATGGCTGATAAACTACAGCAACGTATGATGGAATTGAGTGCAGCGGATTGCCTGGCTGATGTATCCACATTAAGACCAACCCGATGTCATCCATTAAAAGGCAACCGCTCCGGGCAGTTCTCAGTTGATCTTGATCAGCCATATCGTTTAATTTTCATCCCGGCAATTGATGTGATACTAGAAAAAGATGGCATTGGACTGGATTTATCACAGATTGATGCAATTGAAATAATAGATATTTTAGACACCCATTAAGGAGGGAAACCATGTTGAAATCAGATGAAAAATTAGGGTTTGAACCTGATTATGCAGTTCCTCCGGGAATCACACTAAAAGAAGTTATGGAATCTCTGGATATGACACAAAAAGATCTGGCGGTTCGAACAGGCGTTACTGTTCAAACCTTAAACAGGATATTTAAGGGCGAACAGCCTATTTCATATGAAACCTCAAATAAACTCGAAATGGCGACAGGTGTGCCTTCCAGAATGTGGAATAATCTTGAAGCTCAGTATCGAGAGCAACTGGCAAAACTCAAAGAATTGAAGCAACTCGAATCCGATCTGGACTGGTTAAATAATATTCCGATAAAAGAGCTGATTCAGAGGAACGCGATTGTTTCTAAAGGTGACAAGACACAGATGTTGAGAGAAATACTCAAATTTTTTGGTGTCAGCAGTTTATCTGCATGGCATGACATCTGGTCTAAACCGGCAGTGGCTGCCAGACGCTCCCAGTGCTTTGAAACCCGCCCTGAAGCCGCTGCAACCTGGATAAGGCTGGGAGAAATTCAGGCACAGAAAATCGATTGTCAGGAATATAACAGAAAAAAATTCTATTCTGTCTTAGAAAAAATTAAAACGTTTACAATTAAAAAACCCGAAGAATTTATTCCTGAAATGATTTCTATGTGTGCAGAGACAGGAGTTGCAGTCTCCCTGGTTCCGGAAATGAAAAAGGTCCCCTGGCATGGCGCAACAAAATGGCTTACCTCTGCAAAGGTTATGATATTACTTAATCTCAGGGGAAAGGCAGAAGACCAGTTCTGGTTTTCTTTTTTTCATGAAGCAGGGCATGTTCTTAATGATAGTAAAAAGGACCTCTATATAAATGATGGCAAGGAAGACGATCCGAATGAGAAAAAAGCAAATACCTTTGCTGCGGAATTTCTAATACCAACTGAATACAATTATGAAATTGAACGCTTCAGATCAAAGACAGATATTATAGCACTGGCTGATAAACTCCAGATCTCGCCAGGCATCGTAGCCGGTCGATACCAGCGCCTTACAAAAAAATGGAGCCACTTTAAAGATCTTATAAGATCATTTCAATGGGAAAGTTTTTAATGAAATATGGCAATCAAAATATAGGTCAGGAAATATTGGATGGGATAAAAGAGATTAAACGTTTTAAAAAAGGGGAAATCAGTCTGTCCACACATACGCTAAGTGAACCCTCTGCGGCAAAGGCTATCCGGAAAAGACTTAAACTGTCACAATCAGCTTTTGCGGGGTTAATGGGTGTAAGCCCACGAACTATACAGGATTGGGAGCAGGGAAGAAGATCACCTCAAGGCCCGGCAAAATCTCTTTTACGAATCGCGGAACAGCATCCTGAGGTATTCCTTGATATAAGGTAAACATGTAGATATCCGGAAGGCGGGAAAGTTGAATCATATGAAGGAATATGAATGCAGTGTTGATTGGAAAAAATTCTTTTTGATGCAAAATCTCTTTTAAACAAATTCGGGGCCTGATAATATTTTAAAAAAGATCTGCTTGTATTTGATGATAACTCAAAGGTCGTGAGCAGAAATTACTTAGGCCTTAAAACTTTATCTCTCAAACGTTCACGCGCCCCTATTATTTTTCGAGGTGAAGAATAAAACCCAAACGAATAACAGGATTATAGGTAGAAGAGTCAAAAGCAAAGTATAAGGTTACAAAATAACAGGAGATGGAAACAAATGTTGTCTATTGTCAGCGAGCTGCCTTCTGGTCTTTACTTTGAGGGCTGTTATATATCAAGGGTTATTCCTGTATTTCATACTCTTTCAAATTTGGCGCATATTGTCATAACCTCAAAACCTATCTGTAAAGGTTACCTGTTTTTATTGATCCTTGCATTGATGACAACTATTGCGGGTGAAGCTGAAGCGGATATCTCTTCTGTTGAAAGGGCCGCCCTTATAACGCTATATAAGGAGACAAATGGTGATAACTGGAGAGATAATTCAGGCTGGAAGGCATCTCCCCTTTATACAGACGGCTTTGCCATGCCAGGGACTGAAAACAAATGGTATGGGGTGTTATGTGACTCAGAAAATTCCAAGGTGTTGGTATTAGATTTGTATGATAATAACCTTGCCGGTATGATCCCATCTGCTCTTGCAAATCTTGCCAATCTGCAAAAAATCTATATAGGAAGCAATCAGTTGACTGGCACAATTCCATCTGAATTAGGAAATCTTAATAACCTGCAATGGCTCATTTTGGAATGTAACGAGTTAACCGGGCCTATCCCTGTTGAATTAGGCAACCTTACCAGTCTTCAGGTGATGAGTTTGGTTGGCAACTCTTTGACCGGGTCGATCCCTGTTCAACTAAGTAACCTTGATAATCTGATAGCACTTTCTTTGGGTAGCAACAGGTTGACCGGAACCATACCTGTTGAATTAGGGAACCTTACAAACCTGATAGGTCTCTATTTGCACAGCAATCAATTTACTGGGACAATCCCTTCTGAATTAGGAGCCCTTGATAAACTGCAATATCTCTATTTAGATAATAATCAATTAACCGGTACGATACCTGAGGAACTTGGCAACCTTGTTAATATGGAGTATTTACGTCTACAAGGAAACCAATTGACCGGGGCAATTCCTGTTTCTCTGGCGAATTTAAATTTACTCAATTATATGAATCTCGGTTACAATGCCCTTAATACCGGAAATAAAGAGTTGCTTTTATTCCTAAACGAAAAAAGTCCAGAATGGCAAAACACGCAGACGATTCCTCCTGAAAATGTAAGAGCGCAAACAAAAAGTTTGAATTCCGTACAATTAAGTTGGTCGCCTATATATTTTAATACCGGTTCAGGTTGTTACTTGGTTTTGTACAGGGCTTCAACTGATGATTCTTACACTCTTTTTGGTGAAACAGCCACTAAAAATATAAACCGGATAGAGGTAACTGGGCTTGAACCCGGTAAATCCTATTATTTTGTGGTTCAATCAAAAACAGAGCCTCATGAAGAAAATAAGAACACTGTATTAAGCGGTTACAGTATAGAGGTCTCCCCCAAACCATCAAAAGATTTATCGTGGCTTATATTGTTGCTGGGGGATGACTAAAAAGAATGGTTATCTGGCCTGCGCAGTTGACTTGAACAACTTCTGAGATGTCATTTTGGGGTTAGTAGGAATAGAGAGAGGGATTCGTTCGTAATTCAATATCTTTTTTCAATTGTATTCCAGAAGTCCCCATTTCCACAGGGGTAGACGTCTAAAGCATCAGGAGTATAAACCTTCCGTCCCATAAATTTATGGGACGGAAGGTAAATAACCACAAAAAACTTACCAACTCATTGAAATAGCTATTATATTACGAAAATACTGTTCAATTTCCGATGGACACCTCAAAAGAGGGCCGGGTTGTTATAAATCAGCAACGACTGAAAACTAATCCATTCTTTTCCCATATTTTAATCATCAAGTAAAAGTTGAATTACAGCCGAATTGCCTTTACGCCTCTTGTCATGCTTTTTAAAAAAGGCCATAATGTCAGAATACATCTGATCGGTAATGGCATGGGCAACACCCGGATATACTCTGAATTCCGCCACAGAATTGATTGAAGCGTATATTTCCTCTGCAACAGGCCATCGTTCAGCAATCAGATTATTCTCTTCGCAATTGAGAAGATTGCAGACCGCAATCGCATCTTCCTCTGGAAATCCTCTTAAATCAAAGGCATCGTTTCTATCTATCTCTCCAACGTAGATAAACTGCGGAACTTTTCTGAATGTTCCCAGATCAAACGGCTTCCCGGTTATTTCCTGAAAATTATATAACCCGATAGGGTATCTGTACTGGATTCCTTCCCAGGTTGTGACAGGCGCGATAGGCCATCCTCCGGGCGATCCGGGGGCCGCAGCCATGATCATATCAGGGTGTATGGCGGTAAATCGGCTTGTAAAGGCGCCTGACGCAGAGAACCCCATCATAAATACCTTCTCGGACACAATATGCCCCCTGGATTCAAGTCTTTCTCTGGCATCAGCGATCATGGCTATAAGTTGAAGATCAAGCCTGGCAATACTTTTGCCATCAATATAAGCGGTTGCCCTGAGGGTGTTTTCATCAAGGGCATGGGTATATGTGCCTAGAAGTTCGTCTTTTTCTGGTCTTGGGAAAACCGGCACAAGAACCGGCACATTAAGTGCACTGGCGAAGCCGGCCCTGTCCTGTGCAAGATTATTTGCCCTTAACCTGTGAATGTCCATATCATCACTAACTGTTCCTGAGTTGTTGGGTTCAACCATGATGACAGTACGCTTCCTTAAATTATCCGGAATGTAAAGCAGATATTGCCAGTGGAATCCCTTGCCAGGGTTTCCTTCTATCAGCATTTAATTTTCATCATACTCTTCAGCCGTAATGAAAGAGAATGTTGTATAAGGAAGCAGGTTGCCTTGGGTATCGCGGAAAAGAAACGGATCAGTAACCAATGATGGGTTTAGTTCAAAGCTATAGAGCCCCCCGCAATACAGCCTGGCTGTAGAATCCTTTTTGGTGCGCGTAAGAACAGTATAATTCTCTGACCATGACCCGCTTGCTTCCGGAAAATTTGAATTAGCCACACCCCCGAATCCAGGGTTCATTGGTTCGCTGAACCTGATCGAGATGCTTTGAAGGTCACGGCTCACATTTTTAGCGCCATTTGCAGGTGTTGTAGATATTACATATGGGGGAGTAACATCTGTCGCTTCCGTGGTAAATGAGAAGGTTGTATTAGCCAGGGGATTCCCTTCATTATCACGAAAAAAAATGCTGCCTGTTGAATTAAGACTGAAATTGTACGTAAAGGCGCTCTGCAGGCTGGTTGATAAATCGTTCCTTGTCAGATTTAAGACCGTGTTATTCTCTGACCATGATCTTGTATAGGCAGGAAAGTTGGAGACAATATTAGAATATGATGGATTCATGGGGTTGCTGAATCTTATTGAAACGGTTTGCAGGTCTTTGCTGATATTTGTCTCGCCATTTGCTGGTGTAGTAGATACTACTTCAGGAGGAGGCGCATTCTCATTACGCGGTACTGTAAAATAAAGGGTCGTTTCCGGAAGTGGGTTAAACTGCGCATCGCGGAATCCTGCAATCCCTTGAGGATTGAGCATAATCATGTAGGTTTCCCCTTTTGAAAGAGGTATCTGCGTGTTTTTTATTAAGTTAAGTACAGTGTCATTTTCAGTCCATGTCCATGAAGAGTAAGGGAAATTTGATGTGATACTTCTGCTTGAAGGGTCCATAGAAACACTGAAATGGATTGTAACCATTTCAAGATCAGGGCTGACATCTGTGGCGCCATTTGCAGGCACGGTAGATACCACCGTGGGCTCGGCATAAATATCAGTGTTACAGGATAAGAATATGACTACAGTGTAAATAAAAACCAATAATGAATTCAAGAATACTTTTTTAGTCATCTAAATACTCCTTTTCTCATTGATTTACCTGTATTCGCTTTTCATAATAACTTGTCTAGGCAGAATATCTCTTTCAGACAGCCTTGGACAAAAGGGATACGCTGTCCTGAATAAAGCAGAAAGTCGCTCAAATATCAATCCTTACTTTTCACATTGCTTGCTTAAAGTGGAGGTTCCATTCCCACAGGGGTAAACGTCTAAAAGCATCGCGTGTATTAAACCTGCTGTTCTATAAATTTATGGAACAGGCAGATAATTTATTATTAAATTGATTAACCAATTTAAATGGATAATATTTTCTTATGATAATTTTCCACAACACTGGAAAATTGTCTTGACAATATTCCGGCCATAGGGAAAATAGCCGATATGAAACGTTTACTGGAATCCCATATTTTCGATCCTGAAATAACCGAAGGGAAAATGATCATCCTTACCGGCCCAAGGCAGGTTGGAAAGACCACATTCGCCCGGGATTGGCTGAAATCCCAGGGCTTTGCAGAAACATACTTCAACTGGGATGATCCATCAGTGATTATGAATTTCAAAAGAAATCCTCTTTTTTTCCAAAATATTGTCAGCGAAAAATACACAAACACTCCCGTTCCAATAGTATTCGATGAGATCCACAAGCATGTGGAGTGGAGAAATCTTCTCAAAGGACTTTATGATACAAATCGTGACAGGATAAAACTCCTTGTTACAGGTTCATCCCGTCTTGAACTTGCCAGAAAAACAGGTGATTCTCTGCTTGGTCGTTACTTTTCATATCAGATGTTTCCTTTAGGGCTTCCGGAGGTTACTGGTAATCTAAACAATATCCTGAAAGACGATTCTCCATTCACTAAAAGAGATATGCTTATCAACCTTGCCAGAGACATAAAAACAGATAAAGCAGAGGAAGGACTTGAATTACTGCTTAGATTTGGTGGTTTTCCGGAACCCTTTATTAAGGGATCGGAACGATTTCACCGAAGATGGCAGTCGGAATACAAATCAATTCTGACAAAAGAAGATGTCAGGGACCTTTCCAGAATTTCGGATATTAAAGGTCTTGAAACCCTTGTCGAGATTCTACCGGGAAAAGTTGGATCAAGCCTCAGTATCCCCTCTATTAGCGAGGATCTGGGGCGCAAATATGACACTATAAAAAATTGGCTTGAGATACTGGAAGGGCTTTACATGATATTTACCATCCGCCCCTGGCATCAGAATATTTCCCGCGCCATAAAAAAGGAGAAAAAGCTTTATTTTTTTGACTGGTCATTACTTTCTGATTCCGGAAGTAGATTTGAAAACATGCTTGCAGTGACCCTTTTAAAAATGGCAGCGAGATTTAATGAAACCGGTCTTGGCAGTTATGAAATATGTTATATCCGGGATAGGGAAAAGAGAGAAGTGGATTTTGCGCTTGTGAAAGACAATAAACCAATAGCTTTGATTGAGTCCAAAAAAAGTGACTCAAGAGTAAGCAAGTCTGGAAAGTATTTCAATAATTTACTGAATATCCCCATTTATCAGGTTGTTTTAAATGCAAAAAAGGTAGAGGTATTTCCTGATAACAATTATGTGATCCCTGCTTTACATTTCATGCTGCTTGCGGGGTAACAATATGCCTGTTAAATTTATCCATACCGCTGACATACATTTAGGCAAAACCTACCGCAACTCCCCTGGAGAGGCAGCACGCTATGAAGATTTTTTCCTGTGTCTTTCAGGTATTGTTGCGGATGCCATAAATGAAAAGGTTGACTTTGTTTTTATCTGCGGAGACCTGTTTCATGAGGGGCAGATACTTCCCCGAACCTTTGCAAAGACTATTGAGATGCTTCAACCCCTTAAGAATGCTGGGATTCCATGCATTGCCATTGAAGGTAACCATGACTGGATTCATCGGCGTAACAATATATCATGGATGGAGGCCCTTTCCGAAATGGGATATATACGCCTTCTGCGCCCTGGCCGGACTGAGGACGGCGGTTACAGGTTTGATCCATTTGATCAAGCGACCGGCACAGGTGGTCATATTGAAATCAATGGTCTCAACATTTATGGCCTGGGCTACATAGGAGCACAGGCAGGAAGCCATGTTGAGCGCATATGCAGTGCAATAACCACACAGAATAACCTGCTCCTTTTTCATGTGGGCATATGGAAATACTCACCGGTTGAGATAGGCAATATGAATCTTGAAGAGGCATACCCCCTTGCTGCAAAGTTCAGTTATGTGGCGCTCGGCCACGGTCATAAACCATATATAGTTGAAACCCCTGACGCTAAACCCTTTGCATATAACCCCGGATCGCCTGAAAGGGTAAATTTTGGTGAGGAGAAATATGACAAGGGGTATTATTTTGTAAAGGTGGATGATGAGACATTTACACCTGAGTTTAGACCAACCAGCCCCCGGCCAATGCTGGTAGAGACAATAAACCTGAATGGCTCTTCAAATGCGGGTGAGGCGATTACATCATTCCGAAAACAGGCGCTGGAAAAATTTTCATCCATTGATGACCCCAGGTCGCCTCTTATTGAACTGAAACTCGCAGGTAGGATCGGGTTTCACCCCTTTGAGCTTGGGCGTGAGAGGCTGCGTCTTGTACTTGAAGAAATCGTTAACCCCCTGCACCTTGAGATTATAAACAGGCTTTCCCTATCTACAAATACAGAAGGTAAAGAGGTTGTTAAAAAATCCTTAACAGAGATAGAACATGATGTGCTGCTTGAACTGATAGGGGCGCATAGCGAGTACCAGGAGGGGAAGGAAGAACTGGCAAAACTCTGTTTATCCATCAGGGATGCTGTACTCAAGGGTGATGCAGGTGACGACGAACTCCTGGGCCTTATACAGGATAAGGAGTAATCATGCAGATCATCTCAGTACATCTTAAAAACATAAAGCCTCATCGTGACAAAGAACTCCATTTTGTTAAAGGGATAAATGTGCTTTCAGGCAATAACGGCGCAGGTAAAAGCACCATACTTGAGGCAATAGGCTATGCCCTGTTTGGTGTTGATGCACGTGACTTTGTAGGTAATATTGATCGCTTTATTACCATAGGCGAAAAGAGGGGTGAGGTAACAGTAACCTTTGTAGCATACGATGGTGAAACCTATAAGGTCTCAAGGTCTGTTGGTTCAAGCTCTAAATGGCTCCTTTACAGGGAGATTGGCGGCTCTTTTGAGGTGGAGGAGCATGCAGGGTTTGATGAGACCGAGGCGCGTATAAAGGGTCTCCTTGGCCTGGATAGCGGGCGCCCCCTTGCAGATCAGTACAAGCTTGTTATTGGCCCATTTCAGAATGAGTTTCTGGGGCCGTTTATCATAAAGCAGACGACCAAACGTCAGGAGGCATTTGATGAAATCCTTGGGATAGATGCCTGGCGCAAGACCTACAAGGGCACAAGCACAATGCTCTCATCTGTTAAAAACAGGATTGAGGTCATGAAGGCAGAGATAGAGGGTAGAGAGGCACAGGTTGCTAAACTGCCTGATAAGAAAAAAGAGGTTAAGGCGCTGATCACCATCATAGAAACGGAACAGAAAAATCTTGCAGAGAATCAAAATGCCTTAACTAAAAAGGAAAAAGAGCTCGCAGGGCTGGATAAACAGGAAAAGGATATAACCAGTATTAAAAATGAGATACGCATCCTTGAAAACCGCATGCAGGACGGCAAAGGTAAAATAATCGATCAGGAAAAACAGGTAAAGGAGTCGGAAAAGGCCATTGAGCTTATGGAGAAGAGCCGTGCAGGGAAAGAGGCATTTGAAAAGGCGGAGGCTAATCTGAAAATTTTGCGGGACCTGGAGAAAGAACGGCGGGTAATAGAAAAGAGTATCAATGAGCTGGAAAAGGAAAACTCAAGCCTGAAGCAGAAAATTACACATGAGGGCCAGGAGATAGCTAAGGCCGATAAGCTCTATGCAGAAGAAGAGGGTCGATTAAAGAGGGAACAGAGTGAACTTATCCCGGATAAAAGGTTAAATGAAGCGGCTGTGCGCCTGCCTGCTCTTAAAAAGGCAGAAAAGGAGCTCTCTCTTTTAAAAGGGGCCTTAACAGGAAGGCTTGATGGATTAAATGAGGGGAAGGAAAAACTTGCAGAGGGGGTTTGCCCATTTTTCAGGGAGCAGTGCCAGAATATAATTGATAAAAAACCTGCGGATATTTTTACTGCGAGGATGGATGAGATTGCAAAAGAGGCAATCTCCCTTGATAAGAGACTGGATGAATTGGGTAAAGAGATAAAAGAGGCAGAAAAGGCGAATAAAGAGCTTGATGCTATAAAGGTAAAATCCGAGTCAATTGAAAAGCAGCTTACTGCCCTAATCAAAAAGCGGGAAGATAATATTAAAAGAAATGGTGAATTGGAAAAAACAGTAAAACAGCAGCAGGAGGCGGAAATGAAGACAGTTGCTGCAAAGGCTGATCTTGAAAAATACACGAAACTTGATGCAGAAATATTAACGGCTGAAAGGGTGAAAATAGAAAATCAGGCTGCAAGGGATGCCTTTTTTACCAATGAAAAAGAGGCAAAGGATCTGGAGAACAGGAAGGAATCGTTACAAAAGATGTTGAAGCTGATGGATGAGCTAAAAAAGTCTCTTATAACAAATCAGACGTTATACGAAAAGATAGAAAAGGAATATAACTCCAAACAGCATGCAGAGGTACGCGCTCTAAAGGAGAAACTGGTTGGAGATACTGCTGCCATTAAGCAGAAAATAGATTCCATGAACAGGGATAAGCTTCGTCTTGAAGAGGAGATCAAAAGGATGGAGCAGATCAAAAAGGAGATCAATGACAGGCTGGCTCAAAGGAAAAAGATGGAGCAAAAGGAGGAGTTGGTTAAATTCCTCAGAAATAAGATATTCAATAATGTCTCAGCACAGCTTTCAGAACGGTTCAGGGAGGAGATAAGCCTGAGGGCGGATATTATCTACCGCAATATTGCAGAGTCAGATGAAGAGCTGTTCTGGGGCGATAAATACCAGATAGTATTAAGGGACATGCAGGATGGCGAGATAAGGGAGCGCACTGATGACCAGCTTTCAGGCGGGCAGATAATGAGCGCTGTGGTTGCGCTCAGGCTTGCGCTCTTACAGACCATAGGCGCAAGAATCGCCTTTTTTGATGAACCCACCTCAAACCTTGATGCAGCAAGGAGGCTAAACCTTGCCCATGCATTCCGCGCAATAGATATAGGCCAGGAAGAGGTGACAGAACACTGGTATGATCAGCTATTTCTAATCAGCCATGATGTTAACTTTACTGAGATCACGGATCAGATTATATCTCTGTAATATCCCTTTTTAGGATATGCCGAGCTGCTCATTAAAGAGGAGCATGTTTCCATAAGCAGTGGCCTCAACCTCTTTGCCATTCTCGAACCTGATAAAGACCGCCTCAGGGAAAATGAGTTTTTTGCCTGTCGGCGCAATACCCATCAGCTCCCCTTTAAAGGTGCCGCGCATGGTAACGCGCACCGCCACTTTATCATCATTAGCAATAATATCTTCAATTGTGACATGCAGGTCAGGGAATGCCCTGCGCATATTTGTTACAAATTCCTTGAACCCCTCTGGCCCTTTAATATCATGGGTGGGGAAATGGTAGATATAGTTTTCCGCCAGGAGCTTGTTAACTGCTTCAAGGTTGCCTTTATTAACCATTTCATCAATAACGCGCCGCACTATGGCCTTGTTTTCTTCTGCTGACATGATATGCCTCCATTGAAATACCGGTTTAAAATAACTTTTATCCGGTCTTATCTGCTGTCGGACACCCCCTTATACCATCATGCGCCGATAAGTCTTTTTATTGCTTCATCAGGCTGATCAAACCTGATGTGGATCGAGTGGTCAGATAGCACATGATACCCTATGCCTACAATTTTGCCAAGCTGTTCGATTTTTTTTGATGCGCCCGCATCCGGTATAACAAGCTGTGTCTTTATCTTTGCGCCCAGCAACTTATGGGCCACATCATTGTTTGACAGCCTGAAGGTGAAGGAGAGGCCTGAAATGGATATATCATAAAGCACCCCAATAAATGGCTTTCCTGCCGGGGCACCTGATGAATTAAGGAGCTGGACACCTACCTTGCCGTTTAATTTTTTGCGTAAATTACGCCTGCGGTTCATCCCCTTTTTAAGCAGTATCTCGGATGCGCGGCCTGCCCTGTTGCAGTAATCGGTCAGCTTCTGTTCGAGTGCCGGATATTTTTCCTTCCATTCCTCCAGTGATCTTCTATCAAGAGAGCGTGCCTTTAACTGTGTCTTTGCAATGAGTGTCACGGTCCTTACAGCAGTGTGATAAAAAAAGGTATCCTCTCCTGCAATATCTCCCGGTTCAAGTATTTTAAGGGACTTTGCATCATCTTTTATAAAGACCATATCGATCTGGCCCTTATCCAGAAAATACAGAGAGGAGTCTGCATCCCCGACCGAAGTGATTACTGCCCCTTCATTAAACACCCTTTCCCTCATGGCAAAATAGAGGGCGTTTGCCTCCTCTGGGGAAAGAGAGCTATATAATTCAGCCCATACATTTCGGTGGTTTTTATCTATAGCCCTGCTCTTTTCATCATCAATAATATCCGCTGAATCGGATATCTCTTTCAGGGCCATAGGGGCTACATCAAGGAGTTTATCTCTAAGGGCTTCAGCCTTGAAAAAATCTCTCTGCTTTGCTTTCTCGACTATCAGTTCATATAGCAGCTTTACAGCTGCATCCTTATTTCCCTCGCCTAAGTACTGATCAACAAGACTTTCCTGTTTTGAGACTGAGTCCATGTTTACACCCTCCTGATAGGAATAATTGTATGCCCTTATATCACAGATAATGGTTATAGTCGAAAATTTTAGTTAAATAAATTCGATTCATTTCATATTGAATAGGTTGCTTTATATCCTCTTTTTTATTATCTTTATCAGAAAATAACAAATAAACATAAAAGAGAAATATTATGAATGACTGGTGTGATCAGCATGATAATGTATCAGATGGTGACAGGATTTACCGCTGCTCAAAGTGCGGGAAAAGACTTTCTCCACGAAGGCTTTTTAATGAATCTGGTGAATTTGCCGGTTGGCAGCTCCCCCCCCATAAGGAAAAGGGGCATAAAATAAGGGCGTTAAGAAAGCAGGGGCCCAAGAAATGATAAATAGCAGACCTGTATGGTCATCAGAATCAGGCCGGATTTGTCCGGAATGTGGAAACCCTGTTTCATCCTGTACTTGTAAAAAGAAAAAGGATTTAAAAACAGAGAAAAACTCAAGGAATTTCCCTGATGACGGCATAATAAGGGTAATGAGAGAGACAAAGGGGCACGGTGGAAAAACTGTTACCATAATAGGGGGTATACCTATTGAAAACAGCAAGTTAAAGGATCTGGCAAAGCAGTTGAAAAACAGGTGTGCCACAGGCGGTACAATAAAGGATAACGAAATTATAATACAGGGTGACCACAGAGAGGTTATTCTTCAGGAACTCACAAAACAGGGATACAGGGTAAAAATATCAGGTAATTAACCTGACCGGACTGGCCCTGAATTTTTGACTTATGTCATATTAATAAATGTAGAAATGTTTTTTAATAAGTTGTAATAATAGAAAAGGTGTCAGGGTTTCAGCAAAGGGGAATCCGGCATTCAATTGGCCGCTATTGCACATACGCCAATTGTTAACTAGTGTCCATCCAGAAAGAAAAAATATCTGGATGGAGCTTTCAGCGGTCAGCTATCAGCTGTCAGCTAACTCTTTGTTTTACAAAGTTTTTGCTGAAAGCTGAACGCTGAGTGCTGACAGCCGCTATTCAAAAACGACAGTTTTTGGATGGACACTGACTACCTGAGATAAATTTTTTATTAACTCAAAATCAGGAGAGCTTGATATGACGGAAGAAATCAGTAATGTAAACAGAAGGAGTTTTCTTAAGAATGCCGGTGTTATCATTGGCGGTGGTGCACTCGGTGCAGCAGGACTAACCT
>JAAZBV010000094.1 GCA_012513605.1 Desulfatiglans sp.
GGCTATTCATTTGGCTACCTCTCTTTCGTTTGTAAATTTGTGGCGCTTGGCGACCACGTTAATATTAATAAGAAAGAGGGTAGCCTAATTTATTTATGGTGTTAACTCCTTTTATACATAGCAACTAAAGCCTATAGCCTGTTGACCTCCGAACTCTGATATCTGACCTCTATCTTTTCTCTTGCATTTTCAAACAATTAATCTTACACCTAACCAATTATTTTTTCGGTTAAAAAAATTTATTGTCTCTTGTCCGCCATCTTGTCAGGACGAAGCTTTAGCGAGGACTGAAGCTTTCATACAAAGGTGGATACAGGTCTCGTTTTAAATAAATCTCTGCTCCTTGCAGATTGTAAAAGTTCTATTGTCAAAGGAAGACCCCGGTTTTTAACGGATAAAATTTAATATTTGTTCATTAAACGAGGAAAGGAGTCGTTGATAAATGGAAGCTTTTGAAAATGGTGTTGGAACGCTTTTCACAGACCCTGATCCGGATAATGCCCGTGCATTTTTTAGAAAAAAATCAAGGGAAATGAAAAGCAAGGTCATGACGGTAAAAGAGGCCGTCGAAAAATTCGTCCATGATGGGGAATATCTGGCCATTGGCGGATTCGGCGCAAACAGGATTCCCACGGCGGTATGTCATGAGATCCTGAGGCAGGGACGAAAAAACATGGGGTTTGCCGGCCACACTGCAACCCATGATTTTGAGATTTTAGCGGCCGGAAAGGTATTTAACAAGCTTGACGCATCCTATGTGGTGGGTCTTGAGGCCAGGGGGCTTTCCCCCAATGCGCGTAATTACCTGCAGAGCGGCGAAGTGGACGTAACCGAATGGAGCAATTACGGTCTTGCAGCTCGGTTCAGGGCGGCAGGGATGGGGGTAGCTTTTCTCCCCATAAGAACAACGCTTGGCACTGAAACATATAAATACGGTGCAGGCAAGGTAATCACATGCCCCTTTACCGGTGAATCTTATTTAGCCGTTCCGGCGCTATATCCCGATGTAGCTGCTATTCACGTGCATGCATGTGATATTTACGGCAACTCTCAGATCAGGGGAATAACCATAGCAGACCTTGATGTTGCGAGGGCTGCGAAGAGACTGATTATTACCACTGAGCGCATTATCCACAGTGATGAAATCCGCAGAGAGCCCAATCTAACAGTAATCCCATATTATCTTGTGGACGCGGTCTGTGAAGTGCCGTACGGGAGCTACCCAGGCAATATGGCATATGAGTATTTTTCCGATGAAGAGCATCTCAGGGAATGGATGAAGGTGGAAAAGGATCCTGATACCTTTAAAGAATTTCTGGACAAAAATATTTATAACTGTAAATCACATTATGATTACATCAGCATTAACGGCGGGATGGAAAAGATGATGAAACTCAGGCAAAAAGAACTACTAATTTTGGCCCAGGAAAGATAGGAGGAATAAATATGCCTGATTATAATGTAATGGAACTTATGGTATGTGTTGCATCACGTGAACTGGAAGACGGCGCTTCTGTAGGCGTTGGAACAGGCGTGCCATGCGCAGCCACCATGCTTGCCCAGAAGACCCACGCGCCTAATCTATTAATTGTTTTTGAGGCAGGGGGCGTTGCACCTCTGCTGCCTGAAATGCCGATCTCTGTTGGAGATTCAAGGACCTTTTACAAGGGGATCATGGCGAGTGGTATGGTACAGATTATGGAAACCTGCGCAAGGGGAACAGTGGATTACACCTTTCTTGGCGGCGCACAGATAGATATGTACGGAAATTTAAATTCAACCCAGATCGGTTTTGATCATGACAGACCCAAGGTAAGGTTCCCGGGGAGCGGCGGGGCAAACGACTTTGCCTCCTTATGCTGGAGAACCATGGTGGTAACCCCTCAGGACAGCAGGCGCTTTGTGGAAAAATGTGATTTTATAACAACACCGGGCTACCTTACCGGCGATGACGCAAGAGAAAAGGCCGGGCTCCCAAAGGGATGCGGCCCATACAGGATAATCACCAATATGGCGGTTATGGATTTTGAACCCGTATCAAAGAGGATGCGTATAATATCCATAAACCCCGGATATACTGTGGAAGATGTGCAGAAAAACTGCGGGTTCGAACTCCTTAAGGCAGATAAGATAATTGAAACCGCGCCGCCTACAGCAGAAGAGCTGAGGATACTAAGGGAAGAGGTGGACCCGGAAAGGTATGTCATAGGCAGGTAATTTGGAAAGCAGGGCAGGTAAAAAGGTAATTCAAACATTTATTTTTACCTTTTTATCTGCGTCCTCGTCCATGTCAGGAGTCAAAGGCAATCTTGCCCCCTTTTCATTGTTTTGTTTTTGAATTATGGAAGAATTAACCGAAGATAAAAGATTAAAGATCAAGCAGATACAGACCTATATCTCAAAGATGCCAAGCCTTTCCACGACCGTATCAAAGGTTCTTGAGATATGTAACAGTCCAACAACATCTCCGGGTGATCTAAACAAGGTAATTTCACTTGATCCGGTTCTTGCTGGCAAGGTCTTAAAGCTCATTAACTCGGCCTACTATTCCTTGCCGGATCAGGTAGCATCACTTACCCGTGCTATTATCATGCTGGGGCTGAATACGGTCAAAAATCTTGCCCTAAGCACGGCAATACTGGAAAACCTGACAAAGGATGCGCTCTCAGGAGGACTTTCCATGGAACTATTCTGGACTCACTCCATTTGTGTCGGAGTTACAGCCAGATCAATTGCAGCAAAGCTTGGAGTCCACGTGTCTCTGAGAGATGAATATTTTTTAACAGGCCTTCTCCATGACCTGGGCAAGATCCCGTTAAACAACAGATTTCCTGAAATCTATAAAAAATCCCTGGAGTTTGCCTCTATTAAACAACTCCCTTTGTACAGGACTGAAGAGATAGTCCTGGGGATCAACCATATGGAAGTCAGCAAAATGATAGCGGAAAAATGGCAACTGGGTGATTCCATGAAAGAAAGTCTTTTTTTTCACCACAATCCGGAAGGCGCTAAAGAAGAAAACCGCAATATGGTTTCTATCATAGCCCTGGCAAACGCATGCGCGAATAAATTTGAAACCGGATCAGCGGGTGATGGAGCTCCAAGAGACCAGACACTGTTAAAATTTCTTAACCTTGTTGGCGTGGAATGGGAGGCTATCGAGGAGATTCATACAACAGTGCTGGACGAGATAGAAAAAGCCAGGGTGTTCCTGCAGCTGACCAGTGAAAAGGAGTAGGCATATGAAAATAAAGTTTTGGGGAGTAAGAGGCTCTATCCCGTGTCCGGGGCCAAATACAGTAAAATATGGTGGAAACACCTCCTGCCTGGAAATATGGTTTGAGGAGATAGGGAGGCTCATTATTATAGATGCAGGTTCCGGTATAAGGGAGCTTGGCAATGATATAATGAAGCGGGATATAGTAAAGAAGGGGATAAAGGCGGATATCCTTCTGACCCATACCCATTGGGATCACATTATGGGATTCCCCTTCTTTACGCCCATTTATATCCCCGGCGCCCATTTAAAGGTATATGGACCAGTAACATATGAGGATGAGACCCTGGCAGAGGCAGTTGGAGGTCAGCTGACCTATCGTTATTTTCCTGTAAGACAGGCAGAGCTTGCAGCCAAAATAGAGTATATCAGTCTTAAGGAAGAAAAACTGGACATGGGGGATGGGATAAATCTTACCACAAAGTATCTTAATCATCCTGTACTATGTCTTGGCTATCGCTTCGAATATAAGGGTAAAATCTTCTGCACAGCCTATGATACCGAGCCCTTTCAAAATGTGTTTTGTAATGACCCTGATGACCCATCCTATGATGAAGGCATGGCAAAAGAGGGAGAAGAGGTAGCAAGAGAAGAAAATCAGCGTCTTGAAAATTTTTTTTCAGGATCAGATCTGCTCATCTATGATGCCCAGTATAAAACAGAAGAGTATCTATCTAATAAGAGGGGTTGGGGGCACACATCAATAGAAGACGCAATAGATTCTTCCGAGAGGGCCGGTGTAAAGAGACTCGCCCTGTTTCATCATGAGCCTCTAAGAACTGATAAAGAGATAGATGAGCTTGCTCAAAAACTGGGTACTGTTAAAAAGGATTCAGGCATGGAGGTATTTTTTGCACGTGAGGGTGAGGAGATAGTAATCTGATATAGTGTGAAAGCCAGGACTTGAATTTTAGTCATGCCTGTGCCCTGTTTTCTGACTTCTGACTTCTGACCTCCCTGACCACCATTTTATCCTGCCATTTTTATTTAACGCAGGCGGAAATATTAAGTATTGAATTTTCAATTTTGAATCAATTTTTGGAGGAACAACAATGTTAAAAACGGGCATCGGGTTAAGGTTTCCGGGAACCTGCGAAAAGGCATTCAACTTTTATAAATCCGTATTCGGCGGGGAGTTTATAGACTTCATCAAAATCGGGGATGACCCATATACCAAAGCCAACTCTCCTAAAGAAGAACATGGTAAAGTAGCATATGTAGCTTTACAGTTGGGTAATGTCATTATAGGCGGGGATGACGCGCCTGAAGCCGATATAAAACAGTTATCTCCCGGCAACATGATGAGCATCGGTGTTTTACCTGACAGTAAAGAAGAAGCTGACAGGATTTTTAACGGACTGGCAAAGGGGGCCAGAGCAATTACGGAGATGACCGACTATCCCTGGGGGTATATCGGCAGTGTTTTGGACCAATTCGGGGTTAATTGGGGTGTGTGGTACCAACCACCGCGGCAGGCTTAAAACAACTGTAAAAACACCCAGTAGACTGCCACATTGATATTCATCAGGTCGCGCAGATCGAATGCAGGATTGGCTGAGGAGGTTTAAGGCATGAAATAAAAAACAAATTTCGATAAATACCTGGAAACCCAGCTTAAGGACCAGGACTTTACCGAACGATTCAAAAAGGCTGGAGATGCATGGGAAATTGCCCTGCAGATAGCGGCCCTTCGTAAAGAGGCCGGTATATCCCAAAAAGAATTAGCAAAGCGCCTTAAAACTTCTCAACAGCAGGTCAGCCGCCTGGAATCACCGTCTTATGAGGGACATTCTTTGAGTATGCTCCGCCGTGTAGCAGAAGTTTTGGGTGCAACAGTTCAGGTCAAAATTGAGCGGAAAACAGATACAAACAGATATGCAGTAGCAGAAGATGGTGCAAAATATGGTGAATAAGAGTATAGCGATGAATAAGGAGTTATTTACTTATTTATGGGCGTTTTTGATTTGTAATACTTGTCCGCCTGGGTTGAATTGAAGATGGCAAGAGTCAAAGGCAGACATGAGATTTTTTGATTTAAGTGAGAAGTAGAAAAAAGGAGGATAGCAATTGATTTGTTTTATTCAGCAAGGTCATTCTGGCCCCATTAATATTGGCTACACTCAAGAAGACCCTGAAATCCGACTTTCTTTACTGGAAAAGGCAAGCCCTGAAAAATTGAAACTATTGGGAAGTATTGAGGGTACTCCCGAAAAAGAAGCACAGCTTCATAACTTTTTTCAGTCTTACCGATTGAATGGGGAATGGTTTAACCCTGACTCCAAATTTTTATACTGCATACTTACCCTACTTCTTAATAAAGATTTACAAATTGAAAGCGTTGAAGAAATTAAAAACTCTGATTTCATAGTCGGAACATTGGGAACATTAAGTGAGGAACGGGCGAAGGTAATAGAAAAATTTGAGAGGGATTATATTTCTAACCTTTTAGAAATTTGCAAAGGTTCAATCAATAAATCGGCTCAAATAGCAGGAATAAGTACAAGACAATTACATAAGCTTATGACAAAATATCGCATAATAAAAGAGAAATATAAATACTCCTAAAAAGAAGATGGTGCAATATATGGTGAAAAGGAATATAGCGATGAAGAAGGAGATATTTACTTTTTATGGACGTTTTTGTATTTGTAATTATTGAAAATGCCAAGAGTCAAAGGTAAACTTAACCCCTTTTCAATATAGAAAACATTTTTCCATATCGAGCTGATCCATGAAAAAAGATGTCCCACAGGAATTTTTAGATGAATATTATCAAAGGAAAGAGGATCTGAAATCAGAATTAGAATCCCTCAAGGAAATATTGCTTTTACGGCTAAAGCAAAGAAATAGGATGGAGGGAACCCGAGCCCGGATTACTGATTCAAGGATTAAGAGACCTGCAAAGATTTGGAAAACCGCAGTTAAACGTGGCTATTCACCTTCGAAAGCATTTAAAAAAATTATTGATATCATAGGTCTAAGGATTGTTTGTAATAATCTTTCTGATGCACAATCAGTAGTCGAAATGCTTAAGCATGAAACCGGGTTGTTTGATAACATCAAGGTTTACGACATGGTGTCCAATCCGAGAGAAGATGGCTATAGGGCAATCCATGTCCGTACGACCACACGTCATTTTGGACATGGAAACACTGAAGGGACACCATGTGAAATACAGATCCGGACACTATCACAAGATACTTGGGGACGACTTTCGAGAGAAGACATTTATGGCAAGAATCCACCAAAAATAATATCAGAGTTTACTAAGGTGTTATCAGACCAACTTGCGGCAATAGATAAGCATGCCCAGCTTATAAGAGATGAATTGGAAAAACCCGCAGAAAAAGCTGAAGATATAAAAGATACTGATTCCATATCCTCTCAAAAATTAGCTTTACTCTATAAGCAAAAATATGATGATGATTTATATGAGTGGTCACTCCATGATTGGATGCTGAATCTTGAAGAAGCTGAAGTGGAGACAATCCAGTAAGTCAAAGAGATACTCGAAGATGATCAACTTAGGAATAAACTTGATGATGCTGTGGAGAGCATTCGAGAGTACCCACTTTTGGATTCTGAGTGGGCTGTTCTCAGCGCAAAAGTTGCTGCTGATATAAATGATGAGGAAGGTGTTAAAACGGTTATAGAGGATATTGAAACTGAGTGGAATGAAATAACAAGATTTAGCTTGAGAGAGATGTTACCAGGTTCGATTCAGCATTTTATTAATGAGCTTGAGTTCTCACTTACTGGATCAAAGGATGCTTTAGAAACTGGTGAGGATATCGAATCATACTTTTCCTCATTAGGATGTATTTCAAAAGATATGTATGGGATGAAGAGTGTTGATGTAGTAGGTGCAATTGAAACGATTATATCTTATTATGAAGCTGAAAGTTATGAAGAGAGGCTAAGTGAACTTGTTTCAGAATGGGCTATGAAATTTGGATATTGAAGTGTGGAAGGACGTTAAAGGAGACGCTGTTAGGTTATGATTCCTGAGAAGTAACTCTTGCGCATGGTACAAGCATGTGTTAGAAAAAATCATGTACAAAAAAACCAACCCCCAACAAAAGTTATTTGGTGTAGGCACACAGCTATCAGCCAGCCTGCGTAACCGTCTTGAAACTTCCTGGGCGCACCTGTTTAAAACAGAGATTTTACCGATACTGTTCAAGAATGAAGATCAGTATGCCATACTGTATGGCAAAACAGGCCGCCCCAATTTCAGCGTTGCACGCATGCTTGGTTTATGCCTGCTGCAAGAGTTTAACAACTTGAGCGATCAACAAGCCCTTGATACATTCAGTTTCGATATTAGGTGGCGGTATGCATTGGACATAAGTGACGAAGGAGATTACCTGTCTCGAAGGTCACTGGTTGAGTTCCGCAGAAGACTAGCCGCCAAAGACCCAGAGATGAAACTGGTTCGCAATGTATTCGACACAGTAAGGAATCATGCCTTAAAGAAGCTTGGCCTTTCTACTGGTGATCAGAGGGTCGATTCAACACATGTTATCTCAAACATAAGAATCAGGGGAAGACTATCCCTGTTTTCCGATACTATCTCCAATTTTCTTAAAAGCCTTAATGAAGACCAGTTTTCAAAAATTCCTGAAGCAATACAAAAATGGCATACAACTGATCCGGAAGGCTGGTTCGGATTGGGACCTTCTGAACAAAGGGATAAGCTACAGGATCTGGCCTGCTATCTATACAAGCTTATCATGCTCTTTGAACATGATAATGAAGTAATAAACAGTGAACCATACCAACTCCTGAATAGACTCTTTAGTGAACAGTGTGAGTTAAAAAGCGACCTAAAAACAGATGAAGGGTCATCAAAAATTCAGGTTAAGAAGACGCTGGAAGGAGGTACAAACCTTCAATCTCCCTATGATCCTGATGCATCCTTTGGACACAAGGGCACAGGATACAGCGTTCATATAACCGAGACATGTAATAACTCACAAAAGACTGAAATGATCACTGATTATGAAGTCCACGGGGCTGGCAGGTCAGACATTGGAAAGGCCCTTTCAGTTGTAGAGAGATTAGATGATGCCGGGCTAAAACCTAAAACTCTTTTTGCTGATGGCGGTTATCCCTCTGTTCCATCAGCACTAAAAATAACAGAACAGGGAGTGGAGTTCATTGCCCCAGTCAACCGTGGCCCCTTATCTGACAAAATTACAGGCAGAGATAGTTTTGATTATAACTCAGAAGGATTTGTAACCAAATGCCCTATGGGGCACAGCCCGATAGATCACAGGATGCTCAGCCATAATAATAAAAAGGGAAAATCTCTTCATGCTATATTTAATGGAGATACCTGTCGTAAGTGCAGTCAGATTGACAGTTGCCCTGTAAGGGCACCAAACCACCGCAGTAAGGGATGTAGACCACGAGACACTATCGGTAATTTTCGTCTTGAGGTTACCCCTGGAATTATCCTGCGGGATAAAATGTATTCCATTCAGAAAACTCCTGAATGGAAAGAGCGGTATAGCATCCGTGCAGGGATCGAAGCCACCAACTCTGAGCTCAAACGGGTTCATGGTCTGGCAAAGCTTCGTGTACGCAGGATAGCGAAAGTGTGCTTTGCAATAGCCTGTAAGTTGATAGCATGTAACATAAAGAGATGGGCCAGGGCCCAGAAGGCCTCCAAAAGGCCATTATACAGCTTTTTATCCATACTTAGGATCGGAATACAATATTTGTTCAATATATTATTCGGATATCATTTTTTCAAAGAACGAGTTTTTTACGTATAATTTTATGTGACGGTTCTTCAAAAAAAGGCACTTATTTCTCAGGGATCGGTTATAAGGTTGGTTCGATTTAACCTAATAACCTTGCAGCGGCACCCCTTTGGAAACATAAACAATGACTAAAACACAAGACAAAAAAATTTTAAATCGGTATTTTCGTGCTGTCTATAATAAATTAGAAGCTGATGCTCTATTGTTTAATAGGATTTTGCCTCATGAAGGGCTTAAGGGTTCTGAAAATGAGAATGCATTAGCTGACGTCATTAGAGAATTCCTCCCCACACAATATGGTGTTGAATCAAATGTCCTAATAATTGATAGGAATGGGGTAACTAGTCGTCAAAGTGATATAGTTATTTATGATAATCGTCTCCCTAGATATTTTCGAAAAGTATATCCTATCGAGATGGTATATGCGGTCATTGAAGTTAAAACTCAATTTACAAAGCAACAAGTAAATATCGCTTTAGAAAATGAAAAAGACTTTCGAAGACTAGCTTATTATCCTCTACTAGTTCCTTTTTGGGAGTCACGTACAAAGAAAGATCAAATAGTTCATCTACCCCCAATTCATTGTATTTTTGGATATCGATCAGAGACCTCAAACTTTAGTACATTTTTAAAATGGTTTTCTACATTACCGAGTACTTCAGACAAAAAGTTTGCTCCAATCTATTTACATCATAACCCTTTTATTGTGTGTTCCCTTGATAAAGGTCTCATAGTCTGTAGAGGCGATAACGTTCAAAGATGGCTCTCAATCGCTACAGATGAGGGCTATGGGAATAATTTTACCGCTACAACAGATGAAAATAATATGACAATAGAAGTCGACCCTGCCAAAGCGTTATTTCTATTTCTTGAGACACTTTGGTCTATGCTCGAGAACTCTCCAAGGCATCCCGGTTTTGATATAAGAAGTTACATGGACCTTGACTTAGGGGCTTTGGTCTCCTTTAACGTTGAAGGTAAAATTGAGGAAAAATAAAGAAACTGGTGTCATGCCTACACATTTTACTAAATCCATTTATGTGGAGATATAGGTTTATCAGGCCTATGGAGATATTTCTTGAAGTGGGGCGCTTTTGAGTTTTAAAGATGAAATTAACCTCTTTGTCGGGTTGCTTCGAGTAACCCAACCTGCATACTAAAAAAAGGTGACTGTAAGTTTCGCGGGACGTCCGTAAGAAACTAAGTAACGCTTTACAATGATCAATTATTCAAGAATGCTGAGGCAGTTTAGACAGTAGGCTGTTAGGAAAAGCCAAATTAAAAGTGGATTCCCGCCTAAGTTTATCCCGCATTTTATGCGGGGCGGGAATGACGAACGGAGTTGGCTGGTAGCAGAGCATTATTATGAATCTCGAATCTTAAATGTTGACTGATTACAGTAAAACCTGCGACATTGTTTGGTACAGAAACGGATGTTTTTATTTTTTGTATCTGTAAAAAATCAAAATCCAGTATATACCATGACTATCGCAATTGTTATTGACAGGCATTTTCATGATGTGTTTTTCTGTTTTTATAATTTAGGGATAACAGGTTTTTGGAGCTATAACAAAAAAAGAATATCTATTTCAAGGAGCGCCCCATTTGGAACAATTCTTTCTAATCCTTATTTTTATAGTCGTCATTGTTATTATCGTTTTCACCGCCATTCAGGCGAATGAACGTACGAAGGAAATGAGTGAATGGGGAAAACGTAACGGTTTGGAATTCACCCAAAAAGAAAGCCGTATGGATGATGAATTCCCTCAATATTCCTGCCTGAATAAAGGGCACAGCCGCTATGCCAAAAATATCCTGACCGGCGTATATCACGGATCGTGGGTCTGCGCGTTCGATTATCATTACACTACCGGCAGCGGAAAAAATCAGAGCCGCCATTCTTTTTCGGCGTTAATGGTCAACACGAGGCTCCCCCTTAAACAACTTTTTATACGCACTGAACATTTTATTGATAAAATAACCGAGTTTGCGGGATTTGACGATATAGATTTCGAGTCGGCTGAGTTCAGCCGCGAGTTTTATGTAAAATCACCGGATAAAAAATGGGCCTATGACGTGCTCCACCAGAAATCGATGGAGTACCTGCTGCAAGCCCCGCGTTACACACTGGAATTCCAAGGGTCGTATGTCATGGCCTATCGTAATCGTAAATTTAAAATAGCCGAATTTGATGAAGCGTTTAAAGTCATTAAGAATTTACTCGGCCTCTTACCTGATTATCTTATGCGTGAATTGAAAGGAGAAATATCATGATGGGTATATTCATTTTACTTGGATTGGGTCTTATCGTACTTATTTCTATAGTGGCAATGTATAACGGCCTAGTACGCGTCAAAAACCATTGCGGTGAATCGTGGTCGGATATCGATACTGAACTAAATCGTCGATACAATCTGATCCCCAATCTGGTTGAGACGGTCAAAGGATATGCAGCATACGAGAAAGGGGTGCTGGAGGGTGTTATCCAGGCGCGCAATAAGGCGATGGCCAACAACGGGACTCCTGTGGAGCAGGCAAAGGATGAAAACATCCTTATCGGCGGTCTCCGGCAACTGTTTGCACTGGCTGAGAGTTATCCCGACCTGAAGGCCAATCAGAATTTTCTCGAACTGCAAAAGGAACTTTCCAACACGGAAGACCGCATCCAGCGCACCCGACGTTTTTATAACGGAAACGTTCGCGACTTGAGCAACAGGATCGAGGTATTCCCATCCAATATCATTGCAAATATATTCGGTTTTCAGAAGCGCGAGTATTTTGAACTGGACGACGAAGCACAACGGGCTGTTCCCCGTGTGGAGTTTTAGGCCATAAAAGGGAAAGGTGGAAGCGGACTCCTTAATAATTCAAATTTTCTATTTTCAGTATCAAAGATTGAGAAATTTTAGTATATACAAATGAAAGCAGTTACTAGAATAAGCGTGGATATTAATACTTCAGGCGTATCGTTTTCCACGTGTTGTGAAGGATCAAAATGATAACAACCATTTTCATAATTATATTGTCGGTTGAAAGTATCGTGCTCCACGAGATGGCGCACGGCTATGTCGCCCTGTTGTTCGGAGACAGGACGGCTAAAGAGAGGGGTCGTCTTACCTTAAACCCGATCCCCCATATTGACCCCACGTGGACTGTTGTTATACCGGTCATTGCCTATATCCTTTCAAAAGGTTCCTTTATCATCGGCGGGGCAAAACCAGTTCCGGTAAACCCCTATAATTTCCGGCGAAAGGTATTGGGAGACATCTGCGTTTCGGTTGCCGGTGTTGCCGTAAACTTGTTGATCGCAGTAGTGATGATCCTGCTGCTAAAAGTGGTTCTATTATTTTCAGGGTGGGCCCAGGCAGAACTGGCCGGGCATGTGCTGCTGAAGGTTGCACTCCTTAACATTGTCCTTGCCATGTTCAACCTGATTCCCATCCCGCCGCTTGACGGCAGCCATCTTTTCAAATACCTGCTGCCTCAGGGATTACGGAGCGGATATGAAAATCTCGGCCGGACTGGCGTTGGTTTTATTATTTTGATTATCTTCATAAATCTTCCGGTTGTTTGGAGAGTGTTCAACGCAGTGCTGATCTGGTTAGTGAATTTCATGTTAAGCGGGAATGTATAGAGGGACGTATAGGGGGACAATCCTTCAATAATAAAATAATCAGTGGATATAACGTAGTTAAAAAGATAATTGAAAACATGGTCATCCATAAAACTAAATAACTCTCTACAATGATCAGTTTGTAAAACAGGATGATAGACTGTAGGCTGTTAGGAAGGACAGAAGAAGAAAAATATAATTGTGTTGTGAATATAATTTGATCATTATCAGAGGAATTAAATAGCCTGTTCTGAAATTTAGAGAATTTGTGCTTTAAAAAAGGAGGGTGATTTACTATGGTAAATGCATTTGAATCGTTTCCGCGCCTTTTATCCCCGCTGAAAATAGGAAATGTACTGTTCCGTAAAAGGATGTTCGCTGCACCGGTTAATTCAGCCGACATTGTATCTGATGGTCCACCTTCCCTTGATTTAGTCGCATATTTTGAAAGGAAGGCGATGGGCGGTATCATGGGGTGATAAAGCGGGTTTAGAAATCAACCATCATCAATTAAGTTAATAAGGAAAAAGAAATAATGGAAAAGGCAAAATTGGAGAAATTATTTGTGGACCGTAGATTTTCTGAGTTTAAATGGATTAAAGCAAAAGATATCGTGGTGGCTCAATGGGTCAGGTTCCGGTGTAACCAGGATGTTCGCTTTAAAAAATATAATTGCCACTATGCCGTTATGGTGCTATAGTTACACAACGTTATGGAGGTAATATTATGGGAACAGCAATGAGAGCCACAGTATACTTAGATCCGGAATTACACAAAGCCCTGAGGTTAAAGGCCGTTGAGACATCACAGTCTTTATCAAAGCTGGTCAATGATGCTATTAAGGAATCTCTCGCAGAAGATGCGGAAGATATCGCGGCATTTGAAGATAGGGCAAAAGAACCACTCATCAGCTATGAAGCGATGGTGAAGAGGCTTAAAAAAGATGGGCGAATATAAAATATTCTTTAAAGAATCCGTAGAAAAAGACCTTCGCTCCATCCCCAAAAAAGATATAAAGAAAATCCTCACGCGCATAGAAACGCTTGCACAAGAACCAAGACCACAGGGCTGTGAGAAACTTTCCGGTCAGGAGAAGTATCGCATCCGCCAGGGCACCTATAGAATTATTTATTCCATTCAAGATCAGGAACTTACAGTATGGGTTGTAAAAGTCGGGCATCGCAAAGAGGTTTATCGCTAAAGGTTGATATCAGAATTTAGTGTAGCAGGACAATCCTTTGGAAATTTTGTTTCCAATGAGAACAAAGAACTCCATAAAAACTAAATAACTCAGCGGTCAATTTAATTACTTAGTTTCTTGTGGAACGCTGTTGAGTTTTAAAGATTACATTAATGCAATATTTTTGTTGGGTTGCTTCGAGTAACCCAACCTGTATATTAAAAAAGGAGGGTGATTTACTATGGTAAATGCATTTGAATCGTTTCCGCGCCTTTTATCCCCACTGAAAATAGGAAATGTACTGTTCCGTAACAGGATGTTCGCTGCACCGGTTAACTCTGCTGATATTATATCCGATGGTCAACCTTCCCTTGAATCTGTCGCATATTTTGAAAGGAAGGCGATGGGCGGAGCTGCGGCAGTCACATACGGAGAGGCCGACGTGGACCCTGAAGATTATCGGGAAGGGCCGTATCCCCGTGAGATCACCCGGATGAGCAATTATAACTACGCACGTCTGGCAAGCGCTGTTAAGCGTCAGGGCGCTGTCCCTGTTTTAGAGCTGTGCTTTGCGGGCATCCATGCCCGTATGTATACTGGAGGAGATAAACCCGCCTGGGGGCCGGTTGATATGGACCTGCCATTTGGCAAGAAAGTCGCAGCAATGTCTGAGGATAAGATCCTCCAGATTATAAACGAGTTTGGAAATGCTGCATTTGCCGCTAAAAATGCCGGTTTTGAAATGATATGCCTGCATGGCGCCCATGGCTTTGGCCTGCAGCAGTTTATGTCACCAACCATAAACACCCGAACAGACAGATGGGGCGGCAGCCCTGAAAATCGCTGCAGATTTGCTGTCATGGCAATTGATCAAATAAAGCAGCGCTGCGGCTTAGATTTCCCCGTGGAAATTCGCATCAGCGGTACGGAAATAGTCAAGGAGGGCTACGGCATTGAAGAGGGTTGCCGGATCGCCGAACAGCTCGACGGGCACGCGGATATTATCCACGTCTCAGTCGGTGCGATACAAAGATTCGGGGCCGAAACAATGTCGCGCACCCATGTCAGCATGTTTTACCCGCATGGCGTGAACGTTGAATACGCAGCGGCGGTCAAAAAGCATGTAAAAAAATCTCTGGTCGCCACTGTAGGCGGCTTGAGCGATCCTTATCAGATGGAGCAGATCCTGGCAACGGGTAAAGCAGATATTATTTATATGGGCCGTGAGCTTGTCTGCGACCCTGAGTTCCCAAACAAGGTTCGGCGCGGTCTTGTCGATGAAATACGCAGATGTATGCGCTGCCTTAACTGTTTTGCGGAAGGGGTGTTTCACGGAGACCTCGTTTGCGCCATCAATCCTGAAATAGGCCGGGAACGCGAGGTGTACAGGGCACTTCCCACGCCTTTGAAACAGCGTGTACTCGTGATCGGGGGCGGTATCACCGGGATGCAGGCGGCTATAACCGCGACCAAAAACGGGCATGAGGTAGTTTTGTGTGAAAAGAGCGGTGAACTCGGTGGGAAAATATTGTGCGAGGCTGAAGTGCCGTTTAAGCAGGATCTGCATCATTACATACTCTTGCAGCGGTCGTTGATAGCGAAATCGCGTATTGACCTGAGGCTCAATACAGAGGTGACACCGGAATACGCGCTAGCTGAAGGCCCGGATGTCATCATTGCGGCTGTGGGTTCTGTCCCAGAAACGCCCGATATCCCTGGTGTCAACAACCATAACGTGTATCAGGCGATAGATGTGTATAAAAACCCCTCGCTTGTTAAAGGAAAAGTTGTAATTTTAGGTGCTGGTTTTGTCGGTACAGAACTCGCCATATACCTTAAAGACTTTGGAATCGACGCAGAAATAGTAGAAATGCTCGGTGATATCAGCGACGGCGGCAACAGCACGCACAAGATGGCTATTAACGATATGATAGCCCAGAAAAATATACCGATCCACTTTAATGCAAAGGCTATTGAGATCACCCATGACGGGGTAAAATGCCTTGGCCAGGATGGTGAGATATTTTATAGAGCCGACGCGGTCATTCTTGCCGTCGGTATGAAACCTCTCTATGATGAAGCCTTGAAATTCAGCCTCTCTTCAAAGGACTTCCATATGATCGGCGAATGCCGGAAGGCTGCAAACATCCTTTACGCAACCAGCACCGCATACGCTGCTTCAAGGCTGATTGGGAGATTTTAACCCACACGGTCAGCCAGGATGTTCGCTTTAAAATTATTTATTCCATTCAAAATCAGGTACAGTATGGGTTGTAAAAGTCGGGCATCGCAAAGAGGTTTATCGCTTAAGGTTGATATCAGGATTCACAGGACACGGATTTACACAGATGAACACTGATCTTTCATGTTTAATTTTTTTAAAAAAACCTGGAAACCCGGTTCATTAACACTACTCCAGCAAAAGCATAAGAGGCAATGTATTATTCTGTTTCTTAACTGTACTAACGATTTCATCAGCGCCTATATCCCTGGCCGCTCCACCTGGTCTTGGGTTACCATCAATATCATCATCGCATTGCCCTTCTGCTAAATCGATTCCCATGTCAATGGCTGATGTGGCCGTTTTACTCAGATGCAGGTCACCTGAAATGCCATCAGCAAAAAGAGCAAGCGGCTGTGATTGCAGATTTCCGGCCAGATTCGCTCTGGCGTTATTTCTTTGCATTATGTTATGAGTGGTAAGATTGTTCATTATATCAGCCTGTGTATTACTGAACCGATATTCAATCGCGCTAAAAGGTGTTCCGGTAAAGGCAAGGGAGTTATGATATACCTTTGAATTGCATGACTGCCACAGGGCAATTCCTGTATCCGCACCCGATTCCGATGCAAAAAGTGCCGGGTTTGAGGCAAATATAAAATTGTTTCTGACTATTCCTCCGAAATGGCCCATGTAACCGTTGGCATTCGGGCACGGATTATCAATGTAAGTTCGGCCTTCTCCACTTTCAGTGAGCCCGAACCCAACAGCCCTGGCATTGTCAACGAATATGTTTCTCTCCACTAAAGTATCCCTGCTGCCCCGAGTCAATAATTCTTACATTGTAAATCAGGGTGTTCAGGGTATCAGCCGACCCGGAAGAAGTAACATGAACAGCATGTGTCCTGGCCCGCTTAATAGTCAGGTCTGCTATGGTAACATTAGAGGCCGCAATGGTAATTACCTCTGAGCCCTGGTACTGGTCATCAAAAATAACACTCTCTCTGTCTCCGCTCTGGGAACGAATGGTTATACCTGCGACATTGATCCATATGTAACGACCTGTTGCGCCAAGATTATATTTCCCGTCTGCTACAAGGATCATGTCTCCCGGAGCGGCGCTGTTTACCGCGTTCCAGATCTCCTCTACAGTATCAACTGTTATTGTGTTCCCAGAAGGCTGGGGTAGCTTTGGGCAGGCCCCGAATGAAAATGGTGAAACCAGTACAGTTAACAAAGCGGCAGTAACCAGCGATGCTAAAATCAATATGGAAGAGTGTTTCCTGTTTTGAATGTCTGTCATAATATCTCAGGATATCTGGTGAAAAAATAATAGCCTTTATAATACAGCTATATCAGGATAGTCGACTATTATTTATCCTGCATTTATGGCAACCCGATTGAACAATACAGGGTATGCCCGGGATTCTTTAGCATACCTTTTTGACCTGTTTATAAGGTTTGTAACTTTTAACCGGTTGATGTATAAACCGGAATCAATTCCACATTTTTCTTAAATAATATACTTCTAATAAACCCTGGAGGAATTATGTCCATTAATACTTTTTTTGCATGTTTATTTACATTAACTGTATCTGGAGAAACCATGGCTGGTGATCTGCAGACTGAAATGGCATTTAAAGTGGTTGAAAAAACTGGGGAGATTGGGAGCGAGGTAATTATGCTTCCGATATTCAACAGGAGCCGGAGCCAAAAGGGCCAATATATGAACATCTGGAATGGCACTCTCCCACATTACCGTTGCTAATGGTGGTATTTCATGGCCCTGCATTCTATAGAAATTGAAACAGGCTCTATCGATAGACTTGTGGAGATGGAGAAACTGGCATTACCTGAAATAAAAACCGTTCTGCTCAAATCAGAATCACCACTTGTAAATTTCAGAATACTCTTCAATACCGACGCTACAAGTGATCCAAAAGGCAAGGAAGGTCTTGCCCGGCTTACCGCATCCATGATAACCGAAGCGGGCAGCAGGTTAATGAACTACAAGGAGATACAGCGGGCCATTTATCCTATGGCAGCGGGCTTGAACAGTCAGGTGGATAAGGAGATTACTGTATTCACAGGCACGATACATGTGGATAAACTGATAAAACAGGAGAAAAGTCAAAAGGATTTTGAGCTGAAAAAAATTCTACCTGACCAAGTTTGTCAATCTTCTCAGCAAAACCCAGGGACGCCAGCTTGGTTATGCACTGGACAGTGATTTTTACGGCACAGGCGAATTCACTAAAACCATGATAAGCGCACTCAACAGGATTACCCTTGATGATGTCAACAGGGTTATAAAAAAGTATCTGCAATGCGAAGATGTGAAATTTGTTTTTATTACAAAGGATGCTGAGGAGATGAAAAACCGCCTGATAAACAACACCACATCAAAAATGGTGTATCAGGCGGAGAAACCGGAAGATATTCTCAATGAGGACAAAATCATTGAGAACTACAAACTTGATTTTAAAGCTGAAAAGGTAAATATTGTACCGGTTGAGGAGGTGCTTTAGGATATTTATCAATCCCTTAGTTAAAAATAGGAGGCTGTCATGAACATTCAAAAAGTAACGGCATTTTTTATGTGGTGCACCATCATAAACGGGGTCTTATTGGTTCTCTCGCTAATAATAGGCATTGCAGGTCTTGACTTGGCATACTCTACTCAAGGCAAGTTATTCCCGATATCCCGTGATTTTTTTAACATGGCCTATTATTCGTTACTAGGTTTGTACAAAATCATCTGGATTGTTTTCAATGTTGTTCCATATGTGGCGATGCTGATTATCAGAAATAAATAGTATTGAAGAAAAGTTGAATATCAGCTTAGCTTTTTATTATAGTTAGAAAGGCAGGCTAAAACAATTTAGTATAAAGGCTGTTATTAAAAGATCGATAGTGTCCATACATAAACATTCTATTTATGATGAAACTTTAATCCGGAAAATAATGCTTTCTGGATGGACACTTTAATTAAGTTCAAAGAGATAGACCTGCCATTCATGTATTTGACCAGCGCCCATGATCTTGAGCCCAATATAAACCCTGAAGACGGGAGCCTTTCAGACAATTCACAGGTGCTTCTTAATAAGTTCCTGCTCTTCAATAACATGAACCAGATAAGCTACGACTTCAAAGCCTACCCGAAGTGCGGATTCAGGGCAGATGCATGGTCCGAAACCTTATTGAATGATGAATACAGGAATTTCATATGGTATCTGAATAACAGCCAGGGTGTTCCCATGGTCGCCCTAAACTATACGGCAGATCTGATTCATGCCTTGTATCCACAGTTCGCCATGATAGCGTGGGACTATCTGACTCAGTTCTCACGTGATCAGAAGAGCAGCGCAATCAGATACAACCATTAGACCACACGTAGATACGCCCGGCCGGGCGTATCTACATATTTTCTATTCCAGAGCAAACTTGCCTGTGCCCTTATGGACTATGAAAGAGCGCGGACAAGTGTACGCAGGTAAATTGGTATAAATATTTATTTGATTTACCTTTTTACCTACGACACCGAAATTCCCCATTGTTCAGCTTTTTTCCAGAGAGTCAATCCTGGCCTGAATGTATACCAGCACTGCCGCTCAGGTTCAGGTATTCATTATCAAATAACTCAAAATCCATATGTATCTGTATCACAAACTTATGCAATTATATTGAGGCATTATTGCAACACTGTAAAAAGTTCTGTTGTAGTTCCTGTTAAATAACTCCTTATTAAAATTATTGCATTAAAATTACCTGAAAAGGACTGTTGAAAAAATCAACTCCATGTTTGTGGCAGGAACAAATACAGGGTTAGCTATCCCATATCTATAGAGCAGTGATTCTTTCAATTTTTCAGTCACATGGATATTTTTTCAAGCTTCCCTTTCAGCAGACCGCCAGCTACGAACTACACATTATGGCTGTTCGAGGTTTTACATTTTTCAGGCAATACGTTTGCCTGCATCAGGTCCAGGTGCGAGGTTTTATAGCATCAACCTTATAACCTTACAGCGTCACTCTTTACCTGCATTACACAGTCGGTGACAGCAGGTGAGGCCGTTATTTTTTCACCGGCTCTGCAGGTGGCTCGGAACTTCCCCAAATATAGCGTGCATATTTCAGGTAGCCCTGCACATTGTTGAGGCGGGCGTCAATATTGGTTTCAACAGGCATAATGTTGCCGGAAATCAAAGGCCGCAGGTATTTCGCCAGTTCCATGGCTCCGCCACCGCTGATGATAATTAGATCGATATCCCAGTCGTTAGCCCACAGGCGCGCAATATCGGTAGCAATTATGCTGGCCGAATGCTCGAACACCTTATCGCGTAGCTTTGTGATGTTGTACTCTTTGCCCCGGATTCTGATTAATCCGGTTTCAACTGCTTTGTAAAGCCGGTACAGCTCGATGTCTACATTGCTCTCTTCGCGCAACTTTTTGGCGATGGCTCTGAAGCTCTCGGAAATCCCGGTATTGAAGGTGCTGCTTCCTCTTTGAACATACTCCATCCCCTGGAAAACACAACAATCGGTCGTCCGGAAACCGATATCGATGATGCCGATTTTTTGCTTGGCAAGTTCACGATTTATAAATTTACCGGATTCGTTCATCAGCAGATTTAAAAAGCTGCCGAGTGGCTGTGGGAGAATCTTCAGGTTGTTGATATTAACCCGTTTGCTTTCGCTTGTTCCGTCGCCCTTATGAAAGGTGATTTCATGAATCCCCTTGAGCATTTTCATCAGGCGCTGGTTATCTTCTTTGTAGAAGCCGACCGGAAGTCCGGTTACGAGATTGACGTTGGCATAGCTATCGAATAGATTGCTTATGGCCGTCATAGTCAGGACCTTGTTGAATTCGGTAAGAAGCTTCTCCTGATCGAGGGTAAACTCTCGCGTATCGGAGTGCTGCTCCGCGAAATCTCCCACGAAATAGGCCCGACCATCCATCTCGACATGCATGCAGGGGCCAGCCTCGTTCTTTACTATGGGCAGCCTGAACTGGATGTCAGCCGCTTCCCCTAAAACGGATTTGAACAGAATAGACTCTTTACCATCAGTGGCTTTTGTAAAACCGAATCCGATATCAACTCCTACAACATCCATTTAACTCCTCCCGGTCCAAAGGTGAAAATTATACACGAACATCTGCGCAAGCGCACCTATAGGTTCATATTTTTTGTGAAATTATACCCCAGAATTACATCAGGTTGTCAAGGATAAATCTGTATGAATGAAAAAGCGGGCGATGCCCTTTTAAGTAAAAGAATAAAAACATAGACCTCACTAATGAAGCTGGACAATGAAGCAATGCTCAGCGCCCTGGGTATTGCTTACAATCAATGCGCAGGCAATATGCAATCCATCCACGACGGCTTTTTTGCCAAGGCAGTAGCAGCAGGATTGGCAGAAAAAGGTGGTGTTACTGCCAGTATAATGGCCGAAAAAGGTATTTCCGGGATCAGGAATTGTCTCGAAGGTAAAGCCGGATTTTATAATGTCTACCATGGAGGGGATTATGACCCTCAAATTCTTATTAAGGAGCTGGGCGAAAGATTTGAAACAGAACGAATCGGTTTTAAACCCTATCCCTGCTGTGGGCAAAGCCATGCGGAAATAGCGGCTGTTCGGATGATGCTGCCAGCACCCGCTTTCACCTGCTCGAGGTGGCGTCCTACGGTTATCTGGTGATTGCATCCGGTTGCATACTGAGTGGCCCTGGCGCACATGCACCTGCCACGGAGCAAAAGCCTTTTCCACGCTAAAACATCGGACCTCACCAAAGCCATTGACTGAGCTCTGGCTGAGAACACCCGTGAGGGCAGCCCGTATTTCGAATGCATTGATCAAAAGCAGGTGGCGGTGGACTGGCTTAACTGGCAATTGCGCGGTGATTCAAAAACTGCTGCCCGCTTCGTGGGTGAACAGTGCGGCCTGTGTACTGATTAAAAGTGGACCATTGAACTGAAGAATTTACCGGTACAGTGAAACAGGGTCTGCCCTTGATATTTAACAGGATTATGGGCACGCATCACCAAGAATATTAAGGTGAGACCAGGGGACATCCAATAATCTAATAGAAATGCATCATATCAGGCGCTGGACCCACACCACCACTTCCTGGTGTGCACTCGGGAGCTGGGTTGCGCGTAATGAAACAGCGCCTGCAATCTCACGAATCTTAGTAAATAACATTGGAAGATCCTCGATAACGCCTTCATCGTGGAGCTTAAGTGTGAGTAACAGTCCGCGAACAGAGTTCCCGCGCAGTGACATCAGGTGCTTGAGCGCAACTAGGGCACGATGCGGTGCGATGTTGGCGTCGAGCACAAGCCAGTCTACCTGTGCAGGCAGATCGCGTGTGCGCAGGCGCTCGGCATAGTTACTGACGTGACGGAAAGTTCCGCGTGCCCCATGCCAGTCGAGCACACGGGGATCCATGCGTGAGGGGTCGATGCCTATAACATTGGCTCCACGTTGCAGTAGCGCCATTGCTGCCCCGCCCGGAGCAGACCCTATTTCCACTACGACATCACCCTCATGGAGCGGAAGAGCTGACCAGTTGAGCGCCTCCTCGATCTTTGCATAGGCCCGCGAAGGTACGTCCGGCGGAACAGGAACCTGACAAACACCACCGGGTTCCGCCCCGCGCCAGGGGTCATGCATGTGCCACCCAACAAGGATCGGATCGGTTACCCCTGGTGGCGGAAGCACTACATCGAGCACTGTGTCACCTGGTTTAGCATCATCACCCTCTAATACTCTGGTACCGAATTGCCCGCGGATGCTTTCTCTCCACTTTCTTATCCCCTCATAGTCTGGGAGCTGATCGTCGGGCTTTACAGGGTCCCGCGCGAATACGTGAACCCGGATTTCCGGGGCTGCGATCAATCCCGCTAATTCAACAATGCGATCAAGCGAGTCAGCAAAGCCCAGTGAGCGCCCGGTTGCCCGCGCAAAAACGGCCTGCGGCTCTGGTGTGTTAAGGCCAGATGGCACTGCATCTGTGCGCATGGTGATCAATCCGGGCCTGGAGTATGCCAGCCGTAAATCAGGGCGCGTGCGCGCAAGTTCGCGTTTAAGGTAGGGCATCGAGCGTGGCAGACAGGTTGCAAAAACAAATTCGGTCACGATGGATTTGCTGATTATTTTCTGAAAGATCGGGGGCTGCCCTTGACATTGGGAATTTTTAGTCTTCACAAAAAATCACTCAGCCCTAACCCTTTGCTCTATATTTCAAGGTCAGCATCATATCTATAAAAACCATAACTGAGTTCAGGATATAGAGAAAGATAACCTCATCCATACGGCCATATATCTTAAACATGATCCCGGAGGCATAACCCACTAATACTATGCACAGGAAAAACATGCTTTTGGCCTTTGATGACTTTGTTTTCCATGTCCTGTAGATGGAAAAGGGCCAGGCAAGGCCAAAGCATAACAACATTATTGTTTCAAATATCTTTGCTTCCATTGTTACTTTTTCTAGGCTTCCTTAAGTATCTTTATGGAGCTCTTTTCCACGAGGTCCTTCTCTTTTTCAAGATGTTCAGCCATATATGGGGCTGATATATGGTTAATAAGGTCTTCAAGGCTCTCCCACCTCTCCATTATAGTTACCATATTCTCATCCAGCTCCTGTGGAGGAAGCCCTGTCTTGAAATCAACAGCGGGAAAATAGTTAATACACCCCTTCTCTGCCCTCACCTTTGGAACAATAGTCTTGAATAGTTTTAAAAATTCCTGGACCTTACCTTTTTTAACGTGAACTGTTGCAATTACATTTATCATCTTCTATCTCCTTTTTTGTTTTCCACTATTCGAAATCTCTTTACAGGCTTTTCGGCCATGTTTCTCTTTCCCTGCCTGTTAGGTCTTTCAGCCATGCCCCTCTTTCCCTGCCTTTTAGACTTGTCCTGATCCCTGTTCTGTCCAAGGGCTATTGAATAATCATCAATCGTTATAAGACGCCTCCTGTACAGGGAGCCTATTGCGTTTTTATATATCTTTTTACTCACCCCAAACATGCTGTATATCTCTTCAGGGGGTGTCTTGTCCGAGATATCAAGGCGGCCCCCGTTTTCTTTAAGGATTTTCAATATCTTTTCAGAAAGGAGGTCAATATCCTCAATGTTCCGCTTCTGCAGGCAGAGGTCAATCTTACCGTCTTCCCTGATCCTTTTAATATACCCTTTTATCTCCTGCCCCAGTTTCAATGGCTGGAAAATCTCATTTTTATACAGCATTCCAAGGTACTTACTGTTCACAATAGCCTTGTATCCCATGGGGGTGATCTCACCTATTACAAGATCAACTGGTTCCCCAACCCTTAACTCTACTGGTTCAATTTCTTTAATCTCTTCCTTTACCTGTTCGGGGCGGGGCCTGCGTTTTACAATTATCCTGCCTTTTTCGCCCTGTCTACCTGATTTTTCATACTCTCGCATTTTATTATCTACTTTCTCTTTTAAATGTTAGCCAAACTGTGCCTTGAATGCCTCAAACTCCTTTTTAAGGTCTGAAAGTTCTTCCCGCAGCATGGTAATTTCATCCTTTAACAGGTTCAGATTATCCTCATCATCTGGGCTCTTTTGAGCGGCATCAAGTTGTGTAATATCCTCATGAGTCTCGATATCCTGTTCTCCGGCTAAAAGATGGGCATACCTGTGTTCCTTTCTGCCCGGCTGCCTTTCGAGTTTAATTACAAGACCCACCCTCTCAAGATTTGATATGGTCACCTGTACCTCTTCAAGGCTTGCAAAGGGATAAAGCCTATCTGTGCGGCTGCGTATTTCACCCATGGTCTGGGGGCCTCGTACAAACAGGATACACATTACAGCCCCTTCACTGCGCTTTAAAGTATACTCATTTGAAAAGGTCTGGGCATACCTTGCCACCCTGCTCCCGCTGCTTTCCATTGCGAGTTTCTTTTTGCGCAGCCCCTCAAGAGCACTTGCTACCATACCTTCCGAATAGGATGTAACAGGATCACGGTTTGACTTCTGGTTACAAGCGTTAATAAGGGCATTAATGGAAAGGGGATAATATTCAGGGGTTGCCATCTCCTTTTCCATAAGGCAACCAAGAACCCTGATTTCTTCATTTGTGAGTAAAATATCCATATTATCTAACCCTATTCGTCATTCCCGTGAAAACGGGAATCCATTGTCAATACCACAATGGCAAATAAAAAATGGATGCCCGCCTGCGCGGGTATGACGACATTTTTTTTTAATTTTTATATTCCAACATCATTACGCCTTTTTTGGGATTCACATAATACCTATTTTACTATGATAACGATTACAGATTCCGGCTAAAATATCAATCTGAATATTATAAGGCGCCCCTCTGAGACCTGAAAAAATAACGATAAAACCTCTCATCGGAAAACCGTCTCATAAGTCTCACCATTAAAAAAATAACAAGCATGGCAAAAAGAAACCTGAATAACAGTACACCGGAAACATGCCCGCCCAGGAATATCATTAAAAGGGTATCCTCAATCATACTATGCATCAGCCCCATAAAAGATAGTGAAAAAAATATCTCTCTTTCAGATAGCCTGCCTGAATGGGCCTCACGGATAATCAGACCTCCCCCGTAACCAATACCCATAGTCATGCCAATTATGGTAACAGGAACCGCATCCTTGCTGATACCCATCATTTTGAGGACCGGCCTGAGTACACGGCCTAAGAGATCGGTGATATGAAGCCAGTTCAATAATCTTACAGTAATAAGCAGGAGGAGGATTATTATATAGATAGATAACAGTGTTTTTAACTGGGCTATTGCCCATACTCCCCATGAGGGGTCAACTCTCTCCGGTTTCCATACAGCAATAAACTCTGTCTGGAGTAAACCGGTATAATGATACATCTGGTTCAACAGTATCCCTGAAACAAAAGCACCCAACACCCTGAAAACAAGCATAAACCACAATTTTATCCCTGCTTTACGAGCAATCCCCAGTTCTATTGGCAGGCTATGGGCTACAAGCATCATTGTTGCAAGAATAGTCACCTGTGCAACTGTAAGGTGTTCAATAAGTACCATGGAGGAGAATACAAGGATTGCAGTATAAAGATTTAAGAACATGGCAGTTGCCCATACAACCCCCATGCTCCCGGGAAGACCGGCATACTGCATAACATGCCCTAGGAAAAGACCAATATAATCCACAACACCCCAGTCGGTTAAAAGCTTTGTAGCGATACTGACAGGGATAACGATCTTGAACAGGATAAGGCTGGTCTTCCATGTTTCGTTAAAAAGTATTTCCCCCTGTTTCTTCAGGGAATCTATAAAGGCTTTTATTTCCATACGTGTTTCAAATCAAGCTGACAGTATTAGCCTGTTTTTAACTATCTCCCTGAATCCATTGTCCAGCCATTACCCAGCCCGTATGGAAGGGTAACAAATGGAGCTGCCTCCACGTGGTGAATCAGCCCGTCACGTATACTAAAGGTCTCCATTGTTACAAGGTTCAGCATCATACCGGGCGGATCACCCGGTTTTGCAGTGCGGCTTGTCCCGTCATGAACAAACAGGGGAAAGGTGCCCACAATCTGTTTTGCCTCATCAATAATAAGTACCCTTCTTGGTCTGATGCGCTTCATATGGGCAAATGTCTTTTCATTGATCTGCTCGGTGCAGGTGAGCATACTGAACCTGAGCATCTCTTTTCCCTGCTCTGTATCAGCAGTAGGAATAAAAGGCGCTGGCATCATGCGTCCACCGGGTGGCGGGTTATTTACTGTGCGGTAGCCATTTTCGTGCCTGACACACTCCTTTGCAAAGGCCCCTATCCTGCCATTATCCCCTTCAAGTGCATCAAAATAGGTGTTTGCAATACGATTAAGCATATCCCTTGAGGCCCTTTTTTTGAGCGGTACATCCTCTGTTAGCAGGGGCACAGGTGTTGTAAGAAGCGGTATTGCCGCATCGTTTATATCACGGTCATAGAGATGCTCTATCTCCTGTATCTTACCACGGTCTATCTTGAGCCTTACAGCAACCAGGGCGTTTTGCCCCCCGATTATGAGACGTGTCTGTAAAGCAACCTGCTCATTAACAGGATCAGCCACATAAATTTTAAATTCGGTTGGTTCACTTTTTGTGCGCCACAGGACACCCTCCCCCACATCCATCATCCCGGTGTTTTCGGTCATACGAAGATCCTGGGCCAGAGGGGGGACAATCCCCTTATCCTGCATGAATATCGCATTCATATAGCCATCCATAATCGCAACCAGGCAGGCCCTGTCACACTCCTTTTTATCAACCATACCCCATTCCGGTTCTGCGGCAAAGGCATTGTTAATCAGTTGACCTGTAATCAGCAACACAACCAAATAATGCCAAAATCTAAGAAATTTTCTGTACCCCATAATGACCTCCTTAATATTGATGTTAACACCCTTTTTCCTGAATCTCTAACAGAGTTTTGCTTATAAAACAAGATACTCCTTAAGTATATCGGGGCAATTTTTCACACATTTTTCATTTTTTATTCTTATTCATTTCATCGAATGAGTTTAAATTAGAAATATTGTCATTGTAATCCATGTAGGATAAAGTGAAAAAAACCATAATCCGGGGGAAAACATGAAACCCATAATCCTGATTGTTGAAGATGAGCCGGCCATTACCGATAATATCCAGTATGCCCTTGAGACTGAGGGTTTTGAAACAATCTGCTTTTCTGAGGGTAAAATTGCCCTAGAATATCTGGACAGAGAGGCGATTGACCTTATAGTACTGGATATTGGCCTTCCTGACATAAGCGGTTTTGAACTGTGCAAGGACATACGTAAAAAAACCAACACACCGATCATCTTTCTTACGGCACGCACAGAGGAGGTTGACAGGATTGTTGGTCTTGAGATAGGCGCAGATGACTATGTTACAAAGCCATTCAGCCCGAGGGAACTCACCGCAAGGATCAGGGCAGTACTACGAAGAACAGCCCGTTCCGATGAAAACTCACATGAGCAGGGGATATTTGATATTGATGAATCACGCAGGAGGATAACCTATAAGTGTAAGCCGGTCGATCTGTCAAAGTATGAATTCAATATCTTAAAGACATTCATCCAAAGACCGGGCCATGTCTTTTCACGTGACAGGCTTATGGACATGGCATGGGAAGAACCGGAGGCAAGCCTTGACCGCACGGTTGATGCACACATAAAAAACATAAGGGCTAAACTCAAAAATATCGATCCAGATACTGACCCTATCATAACCCACAGGGGTGTAGGATATTCATTGAGGGATGACCTATGAAACTGGGCCTCCGCATATTCCTCTGCTATTTGCTGATCTTTGCGGCATGTTTCTTTTACCCGATAAACTGGGTGCTTGATCATCTCAGGATCCGCTACCTTGAAGGGGTTGAAGATGTGCTTGTTGATCAGGCCAATATCCTGGCTGCCATTGCTGGCAGAGATATGGAAAAGGGTTCCCTTGATGTTGAAAAGTGGGAAAGAATATTCAGGGAAGTCAAATCGCGGGAACTCTCATCAAGGATATATGATTTTGACAAGACGAATGTGGATATGAGTATCTATATAACAGACAAAATTGGAAGGCTCATCTTTGATTCTGAAGAGAGAGAGAATATCGGCAAGGATTATATAAAATGGAGGGATGTAAGACTCACCCTGAGAGGAGAATATGGTGCGCGTACAACAAAAAAATATGAAAATGACAACAAATCATCAGTACTCTATATTGCTGCACCTATAATTATAAAAGGCAAAATCGCAGGTGTATTGACTGTAGCAAAACCCACCACCAATATAAATACATATATAGATAATGCGAAACCGGAAATATCAAGGGTAAGCCTCTTTTCAGCCCTTTGCGCTGTTATGTTGAGCCTTGTAGCAACACTCTGGATAATAAGACCCATCAACCGCCTGAAGATATATGCCGAGGATATAAGGCAGGGAAAACGCACCCCGTTTCCAAGGCTTGACCGCACAGAGATAGGTGAAATGGGTATTGCCTTTGAAAGGATGAAGGAGGCGCTTGAGGGCAAAAAATATGTTGAACAGTACATACAGACACTTACACATGAGATTAAAAGCCCGGTTTCTGCCATAAGGGGTGCAGCAGAGCTTCTTGAAGAGAATATGCCTGAGGAGAGAAGGGAGCGGTTTCTGACAAACATCAGAACTGAGGCAAACAGGATTCAGAATATCATAGACCGAATGCTTGAATTATCAGAGCTTGAAAGCCGGAACAGGCTGCGTCAACTTAAGGAGATAGACACAGGAGCACTGATAAGAACAGTCATTGAGAGCAAACAACCCATGCTGCTTAAAAAGAATATAGCGGTTAATATAAAGATTGGTGAAGAGCTGCATGCAACCGGTGACCCATTCCTGTTACATCAGGCCGTATCAAACCTTGTCCAGAACGCAATAGATTTCAGTCCCTCCGGTTCACAGATCACTGTTTCAGCATCAAAAAATGATAACGTGATTGTAATTGAGGTCATTGATAATGGATCAGGCATACCTGAATATGCCCTTGAAAAGATATTTAATAAATTCTTCTCACTAAACAGGCCGGACACAGAAAAAAAGAGCACAGGCCTTGGCCTTAATTTTGTGAGAGAGGTTGCAGAGCTTCACAATGGAAAGATAATGATTGTGAATCGACCGGAGGGTGGGGTAAAGGCATCCTTCATATTACCAGGACAAACTGAATAATGGATGACATGAGTTTCTGTAGAGACAAGGCATGCCTTGTCTCTACGATCAGGTATGAATTTCTTTTTTAGCACCTATGAAACATGGTGCTATTTTAGTGTAAGGGCACGGTGCGCCGTGCCCTTTCCTATGTAATTATGATATATCCAGTAAACCTACTTCGCTGGTTTAAAATAATAATAAAGATAAACAAAGAGGCCTAAAACGATTGTCCCGCCTCCATATATAAGCACAAATGGATTACCCTTTACTGTATGTGCAATAATCCACAGATTGCTTAGTATAAACAATACCGGTGTTACAGGATAACCGAAAGTCCTGTATGGGCGGTCGATGCTTGGCAACCTGAATCTGAGGATCATAAGACCTATTACAGTAAGCATGGCAAATAGAGAGAGTGTGAACCCTATATACATCAAGAGTTTATCAAATGAAGAGGTGATAACCATTATTATAGCAATAGCTGCCTGGAGCAGGATAGCCTTGCCAGGTGTGGTATGTTTCGGGTTAACATCGCCAAACCATTTTGGAAATGCATTATCCTTTGCCATTGCATAATATACCCTGGGCCCTGTCATTATCATTGCGCTTATGACAGATAAAAGGCAGATAGTAATGGCACCCGAAAAAATAGTCCCGATCTTTACACCGAAAAGGGATATTGCCGCTGTTGCGCCCACATCTTCAATACCTGTCATCTCAGATATGGGGAGTGCATATATGAAGAGAAGGTTGAGGAGCATGTAAAGGGCCATAACAACCATTGTACCCCACAACAGTGAAAGGGGTATGTTTCTTGAGGGCTCCTTTATCTCTGAGCCTATATAGGCGGCCGCATTCCAGCCGCTGTATGCAAATGATATATAGATCAGAGATGTTGCAAACTCGCCGGTAAATAATGATTTTGATACAGGCCCTGAACTGAAATTTTCAAGGCTGCCCTTTCCTAAATAAAAACCGAGCGCTATAAAGGCCAGTATCACTGTTATCTTAAATAAGGTTAGAATGTTCTGTACCCTGCTGCCAAAACTCAGGCTATACCAGTGGGCAATAGAAAAGAGAATAATGACAGAGATGCCGGTTATCGTATAAAAAGTTAATGGAAGAATACCAAACAGATTAAACACATCTTGACCTGAAGCCTCAGCGCCAATGCTCCTGAAGAGATATTTTGAAAATGCAATGGATGCAGCAGCTATGGGTGCAGAAAAACCCACAATCAGGGATACCCATCCTGAAAGAAAGCCAAATGGTTTCCCGATGCTTTCTCTTAAAAACACATATTCACCCCCGGCCTTTGGGAATATTGCCCCCAGTTCCCCATAGCAGAGGGCGCCCGTGAGTGCCAGTATACCACCTATAAACCAGCAGAGGATCATTGCGGCGGGATTTTTCAGGTCTGCCATGATAAAGCCTGAGGTTGTAAACACACCTGTGCCTATCATATTGGCAATAACAAGTATAACAGCAGTCCCAAGACCTATAGTTCTTTTTAGCTGATCGTTTTCATCCATATAAATCCTAATGTCTGTGTGCCTTTGCTGTATCGGTTAGACACGGGCCAACAAACACAAGAAAGAGGTTCTTTTCCTTTTCTGTATCAATAGTATTCTTAAGACCTTTAATATCAGTAATAACTATCTTTTCACTTCCTGAATATCCTGCACGGTAGACAATATGAACCGGTGTATCAGGTTTATATACTGCATTGAAAAACTCTACCATAGCAACGAGGTCTTTCATGGCCATAAATACGCTCATGGTCTCGCCATTTTTAGCAGCAGCCTCAAACAGGGGTTTGTTTTCAAGAATTCCCCTTGATGTGGTTAGAATCATAGACCCCTTACAACCTGTATGCCTGTTTAACAGGGAGCTTGCGACATTAAATGAACTCAAGCCAGGGATTGTTTCAAACATATCCTTATCAAAATGTTCACTGATATACTCGGACCCGCTCCATATCGTAGGATCGCCATATTCAAGGATTGCAACGTGTTTGCCCTTGCTCAGCTCTGCTTTTATAGAATCAGCCATTGCAGCTCGTCTATCTTCTACTATCTTTTTCAGGTCATCCTGAGATGCACCCGGATTTTTCTTTTTCACCTCAGGTGGTGAAAAATCATAGATATCAAAGAGAACAGGTTTATCACCCATATATTTGCCAAACCTCTTCTTTATGTCCGGTGAGCATATGAATGCATCTGCCCTTGACATGGCAGTAATGGCCTCTATGGTTATAAGGTCTGTATCGCCAGGGCCTATCCCGATATATGTAAGCTTTGGTCTCCTTTTCAGGTCAATTACCTCTATTTTATTAACTGATTTGATATCACGATCTGCCATGATGTCATCAGAAGGGACAAATATGAATTTTCCTTCCTTATCAATCTTTTTTCCATTTTTCATGTCAGCTATTATGGTGTTATCCTCAACTCTGTTAAGGAATACCTCTCCATATGAGAAGGTTGTCCTGTAGCCATCCGGGGCTGATATATGGAATATCTGTGAGAGTACAGGTTCTATACCCGCCTTGTTTATGATCTCATTAAACAACACCCCGGAATAATCATCACTTCCATGATACCCCTTCCCTTCTCCCATGTGCAGTACATGCATATCTTTACGCGTTTTAAATCCTGAAAGATCGGTTATTGTCAACTCCTGTTTTACCTTGCCTGTCACAGTAAATGATGGCGCATCAAGTTTAGCGGATTTATCAGCGGGCATCCTGGGAGCAGGATCAATGACCTCTATACTTACGATATTCTCAATAGACCTGTCAGTATATTCATCACATGCCACAACCAGTTTTGGGAAACCTATTTTTCTGTCAAACTGCTTCATCCTTGGTTCTGATTCCTCTGGCTTATGACATGAACTGCAGTCATGGTGTGGCCTGATCGGTGTGGCAGAGGTTGCTATTATGATGTCATAGGAGTTTTTATAAAATATCTCACCCCATGACAGGGCAACCTCCTGCCCTTCACTGTTCCTGACCAGTACTGCCAGATCAATTGCCTTATTATATGCAGACTCCTCTTTTGCAACAAAGGCTGTCTCAAGCAGTGTGCGGAGGGGCACACCATTATAATACCACGCACCCCTGTATGATTTGTCTTTTAATATTTCATTCAGTTGGATGCGGACGGTCTTGAACCTGCAGATATCTTCCATTGAAAGGTTCAAAGGCTGCTTTACCGCACCTGTGATGCTGATGGATGCGGCATATATATTAGTACATATAAAAACTGAGAAAAAAATAATAACTGATAATAGAAATTTTTTCATATGCTCCCCCTTTTGTTACAGGGTTTAAGATACAACTACCTCTAAAAATAAACATCCCCGCCAAAAAGCGCGGGGAAGTTTACCTTTAACCGATTTCAAATATTCCAAATAAAAAATTAAAAATTTGCTTCAAGTCCAATAAAAAGACTTCTTCCTTCCCTCGGAAAACCATAACCTGTACTGTAATTTTCATCAAGTAGATTCTGTAGACTCATGTTAACCTGAAAATTTTTGGTCATCTGAAACATACCTTTAATGTCAAATACCCAGTAGTCATCAAGTTCAACCCAATCCCCATTCCTTTTTTCCTCTTTCTGACCCTTGTCATATCTTGCCTTGACTAATAAGGAGAGATAATCATTAAATGTGATCAGGTCAGTAATCTTAAACTGATGTTTTGGGGTTTCAGGGAGATAATCACTATCTCTATCGGGGCTTTCATTTTGAGCATCAACATAGGCATAGGCCAACTGGATTTTGTTTTTATCAAAATATGTATTAGAAAGTGAAAATTCAAAACCTTTGTAACTCGCCTCACCTATATTGTCATTGAAATCCAGGTCTTCGCCTACAGTTATTTGTGTGATTAAATCTGTTACATCTGAATAGAAAAGGGTAAAATCTAAAATGCTTTCAAAAGGAACAGCACTTGATATCCCTGCTTCGTAATTTATAGACTCTTCCTTTCTAAGATTCGGGTTAGGTATGGCAGTATCCTGATAGGCCGAAAATAATTCCTTCTGAGTGGGGAATCTTGTCTTTTTAGCTGCAGAAACATGGAGTTCAGTCTTGTCTGTTAACCCGTAGGTCAATCCCAGGATACCATTTAATGAATCATCATCATCCCTTGTCGGTCCGCCATTTGCATACTTTGCCTCCTGAACATCATAGTTCATTCCTGCTACAAGAAAGGCCTTTTCAGTCAGTTCAATAGAATCCTCAACCCCATATGATGATGTCCTTGTTTCCCATTTTTCCCATGGATCACCGGTGTTGCCCTGTGATTTATGAACATCATTCTTTAAATGATATGAAAAGCTCAGGATATTTTTATTAAAATAATCAGTCCTGAGAATCAATGAACCGCCGTCTGTATGGTCATCATATGTGCTGTGAAAGGAAGAACGGGCATTCTGCGTTGTATAGTTAGCGTCGTCAAATGCGTCAAGAACATTGTAATATTCATCATGATACAGCCTGACCTTAGCTGACAGGTTATCGGTTATCCTGCTGTCACCTATAAAATAATAGGTTGTCTTTTCCCATTCAGGAAAACGCCAGAAACGGGGACGTTCGGAAGGATAAACGTTTGGAGGCAAACCCTTATCACTGCTGGTTTTATAATAACCTAATGCATACTCATGGCCCTCAGTTGGCATGAAACCTACCTTTATAGACTCTGTATGACTTCTTACATAAGAGTTGTCCCTTTCGTCGCCTCTTTCAGGTGAATCTTGATCTGGTTCATCTGGTGGCACATAATCTTCGGACATCTCAAAGTAATCACTATTGAGGCCTGTAAAACCACCCATGATATAAAACTTACCTATCATGGAACCTAAATTTACAGTACCCCTGTAATTATCCAGACCATAATTAAACTTTACTGATCCTTCAAAAGACTCTGTCGGCCTCATTGAAATTATGTTGATAACACCGCCCATTGTATTGGCTCCATACAGTGTTGATGAAGCCCCTTTACTGAGGGTAATTCTAGAAATATTTCCTGTTGAGATCTCGCCCGGATCAACATAACCATCGTAGGGGATATACCAGGGTATCCCGTCAAAAAAAATAGGCACATACCTCTGATTGAATCCCCTTACATTGACATATGCCTCATTTCTAGAACCTGTGCTGATAGCCAAGCCGGGCATTGCATCAAGAGCGTCTGCGATACTATTAAAATCGTTTAATTGGATCTGATCCCTGTCTATTGTCTCGGTTGTAGCGACCTTTGATATTGCCTCGGAATTGGCTGTTACAACTATTTCACCGAGCTCAAAGACTTCTCCTGACTTTTCTTTCTGTACTTCAGCAGTTACATACCCGCTTAAAAAGAAAGATCCAAGGATACATAAAATAAAAAACAACTTTGCTCTTATCATAAAAACTCCTCCTATTTTTCTATTTATTATTGCTATTTTGGTTAATATGGGGCTTTCGCCATGTCATAACCAGGTAAATAAATATACCGGCAATCATTACCGGGTATATGATCAAGAAGGTCTTGAGCGCAGGATTTCTTGAAAGGGTAAACATGGCCCATGCCTCTGTATCAGGGGCTGGTTCACCTATAAAACCCTCCGGCAGCACAAAACTTCTGAGTGTTACATGCACATCTTTGTGATTCATTGGTTTTAAAAGGTATAATCTTTGTTCCTTTAATAACTCACCATCCCTGGACAGGGAAACATCCACATAACTTTTCGTATAATCGAGGTCATCCCTGCTAATATCCCTTTTGGATTTGGCAAGAGCCTTTCTATTGCCAACAAAGAGTACATCCTTTATTTCAATTTCATACCCTTCTTTAATATGATGTTTAATGCCCTTCCCAAGCCTGATATCATTGTATTCAAAACCAAGCATAAAGCCGCCAAGGTGGCCAAGGGCGACAAACCCGAATATGCCGTGCACTATCAGCATGAATAACTGGTTTCTGCTAAATCTTGCCCTCATTATTTTGAATATCTTGCTCCATGAGCAGAAGATAAGGTTTATGCCCATTACAACCATGACAGCACACAGCACCGCAAACCATATCTTCAGAAACCCAGAACCTGATTTTTCGGAAAACAGCCAATCACGAACAAGGATATTATTCATAACCCTGAAATCTTTTATATATGCATCTGAACCAGCCAGGTATAATCCAAGCCCGATCCATACCGCCAGAAAAACCAGTGTCCATACGGTGAGGTACATTGAAGAAAGTTTTTCAGAAACCCTGCTCAATATGTGCTCCTTAAAATAATCAGAGTAAGGAAAAAGATACCGGATAGAGCTCCTATTACAGACCTTATATCCTCTGCCTTTCTGCCTTTTCCTGGGATATGAAAGGCTAGCATTAGATAAATAACAACAAGTGTTGACTGGAAAAAGGTCTGGCTCCACATCCAGAAATCACCCCATCCCTTCTGGCACCAGATGATTCCGACATATTCAGCAGCAAGATAAAAAACAGAAGCAAGCACAAGATAGTTTCTGCCCATATGTGACAGCATGCTCGTGCGTTCATCCATTTCACGCTGAATAATAAACTGAACAAACCATGCAGTTGATACAAGCATCAGGCTGAGCGCTATGCACCTGAAAGCATGAAACATCACGATATAAGAATACCCGTGGTCGTAGACAGGCAGGCTTACCTCTTTTGGGAAGAAGCTCATTACCAGCAGCAGGACAATGCTACCTGCCCATACCCACCTGCGTACCTTTATTGCAAAATTACCTTTGAACAAGAAAAAAAGCCCGGTTGCCCCCATTATAAACGAACTAAAAAGGAATGATTCGTAGATGTTAAATAGAGGCAGGGTGCCTGAAGAGGTATAGATATATAAAAGTCCCGCAAGGTTTACTGTTACAGCGCATATGCAAGTGACCAATTCTATTTTCTTAAAACCAATGATGCAGGTTAGAAGAAGCAGAAAATAGAGAATAAATATGGAATAATAAAGCGTTGCAAGCATTTTTTTAATTATTTATTAATAACTCTATTATATCAATATTAACATAAAGCATTACAAAAAAATTTAACGTAATTTAATCAGTAACTATTTAATTTAAAATAATTTTAATTAGCACAGCTTGAAATACTAAGTTCAAATAATTCTATGATGTAAAGTGTACCCTAATACCTTTCATCGATATTTATTGTCAAGTTATTTTTCTTATATTTTTTTCTCTTATTTTATTTACCGTTTATTACTATTAATAACCATTTATAACATCACAAATCGAAATATTTCCACTTTACATAAGGCAAGGTTAACTGTATGTTTTCTCTTTTTTTTAAACAAGGGAGCATGATGCCAAAAAGAAGTAAAAGAACAACGTCATACCGATGGTATGACCCACTCATTTTCTATATACTGTTTCCCTTAATCACCTCTTTACTTAAGCTTCTTCTATCCTCATACAGACTCATAAGGGTTGAAGGTACTGAACTTGAAAAAGAGGCACTCGCAAGATCAGGAGGAAAGGCCGTTTACTGCTCATGGCATCAGAGGCTGGCATTTCATCCCTTATACCTCTCAAAAAGAGGGGTAACCGTGATGGTCAGCCAGAGTCGTGACGGTGAGTTTGCCGCAAGGTTTATTAACGCGCTTGGCCTGGGTGATGTAAGAGGCTCTTCAACCCGTGGCGGTCTAGGCGCCCTGATAAAACTCAAACAGAAGATCCTTGCCGGTGAAACAAACGGTGGCATGGTGGTTGACGGCCCCCTTGGCCCTGCACGTGTTGCTAAAATGGGGGCTGTATTGCTTGCAAAAAACAGCAGGACACCGCTTATGCCTGTTATGTGGGGAACAGACAGATGCTGGGTCTTAAACAGTTGGGACAGATTTATTATTCCAAAACCCTTTGCAAAGATAGTATACTGTCATACTGAGCCGATCTTGGTGCCGGAATCAGCCTCTGATGAGGATCTTGAAATGTACAGGAAACAGCTTGAAGAGAGCCTGAACATGGCTGCAAAATGGTGTGATGAACAACTGGGTGAAGAAAAACCCTGGAGGAAAGTAAAGAAAGACGGTATCCCTGAAACAGGTCCTATCGATACCGAAGCATAATCTATAAATGAAAATTCCCATTGAGTCGTTTTATCAGGCCCTGTATCTCAACCCTGTTGAAGATCGCACTGACAGATGCACGCGCCCCTGAGATATTAGAAAGCATTACAAATAACATACCAAATCCTTTCATGACCGGATTTTTTTCAGTATAAATTTTATAACTTACTGATTTAATTATTTTAGTTAATCAGTGGGCATAACCTGCTGAGAAGAGGCCATTATTTTAATAAGCAAATGATTCTGAAATTTGCATCTCTTTATGTGCATCATGCACACTAAAATGTGCATTACCTGTTTAAATTACTATTAAAATAATAAGAGGAAACAATGCAACAATAATTAAGGCTGTGATCAAGAGGAGCCTTATAACACGATTGATATCCAGAAGATCGGGGTCAGGGAACTCTTCCCCCAGCCAGGGCTTTTCCTTTAGCCCTTCAGGGTACCTTACAGGCCCGCCTAGTCTAGCACTGATTGCCCCTGCCACAAAGCTTTCAGAGTGGGCGGAGTTTGGAGAATCATGTTTAAGCCTGTCACGTAAAGAGATTTTTAATCCGCTTAGAGGGTGTAATCCTGAAAAGAGGGCTCCAAAGAAAAGCAGTATCAGAGAGAGGCGCGCAGGTATAAAATTCATAAGGTCATCCAGCCTTGCGCCTGCCCAGCCAATCTCTATCAACTCCTCTGTCTTGTGACCTATCATGGAGTCAAGGGTTGATGCCACCTTGAATATTATGAGTAAGACAATGCCGGAAAAGGCAGGGTCAATGTCAACATAAATACCGATCAGACATCCTGCACTATACCAGAAAACAGGGGAAAGAAACCCGTCCACAAAGTTTTCTGCCAGTGTTTCAATGGCAGCGCGTATAACCCCATTTTCATCAAGAGAGTTCACATCCCGGCCAACAATCATGGCAACAGACGCCCTGGCCTTTAAAAGGTTATTGTTCTTGAGTGCATCTGTAACAGGACGGCAGTGGTTAAAGAGGTCTTTAAGTGCAATCAGGGAATAGACAAAATAGATATTCATGAGTATGGCCAAAATCGGATGGGCCAGATTTAAAAGCATTATAATAAATAAATAGACAGTAACAGAAATAATGATCGTCAGCAATGTTAGAAGCACCCCGCTGAACCTCATGTTCACAGACCTGCCTATAAAAAAATAATGCAGCAGGTCTATTAACCTGCCAATGATTCTTACAGGGTGAAACCTGTAGTTCGGGTCTCCCAGAATAAGGTCAAAAAGAAATCCTGAAATGAGTATTATTAGAGGTATGTAATCTTCCATATTCTTTTATTTTCTAAATGATGATAAAAGGGATAACAGTCTGTCATTATCTTTAACAGAGCGGATGCCAAACCTGAAATAGTTATCCTCAAGTCCCCTGAAGTTCCTGCAATCCCTTACAAAGACCCCGTTACCGAGCAGATATTTTAAAAGATCATCAAGGTTTTCTGTCATTTTCCATCTGCATAAAAAAAAGTTAGTACAGGATGGGAACACCTCTAAGCCATCCATCTCTTTCAAAATAGTAAATATCCTTTCCCTTTCATAATTCAGGTAAACAATAGTATCTCTTTCAAAATCCTCACAATCCTTTAAAAGGATGGCCGCATTTTCTGCTATGCCATTAACAGTCCAGGGCTCCTTAAATTCATTTAACAGCCCTATCGTATCCCTGTGGCCGATTACACCCCCCATGCGAAGCCCGGCAATGGAGTAAAACTTTGTAAATGAATGGATAATTATGAGATTTGGATATCTATTGCATGAAATAAGGCTTTCATCCTTCCACCTGTCAACAAACTGAATAAACGCCTCATCAATTATAAAATACTTATCAGGATATTTTTCTCTAAGGTAGATTATCGTATCCCGCTTAAACATGCCTGCTGTCGGGTTGTTGGGGCGGCCCACCCAGATGGCATCAACATTATTAATAACAGCTTCAAGCTCGTCCACTGAAGGCAGCGCAAAATTATTTTTTAGTTTAAGTGGATAGGTGACTACCTCAGCCCCTGCCAGTGTCGAGGCCCTTTCATAATCATAAAATGATGGCGCAGGAATAAGCACCTTTTTAAACTTGAGCGCACGCGGTATCAGGTATATGAGTTCGGTTGACCCGTTACCTGCAAGGAATTCATCATGTTTTACACCTGTTTTATGTGTGTAAAAATCGGTGATTCCCTGGCCATTGATGGTGGGATAATCCTGCACCGCATTAAAAAGGTATTGCCAGTTTTTAGCTATAACATCAGGCATACCAAGGGGATTAAGGTTCACACTGAAATCTATTATCTTTGTTTCAGACAGATGAAGCCTTGCAAGATCAGCAAGGGGGTTTCCGCCATGTTTGTGTTCAGTTGTCATATTCTTTTTTCACGCTACCTTCTGACACCTTTTAAAACGGGCAGGCACGGGGGCCTGCCCCTACATTATTTAATAAATATATTTTTGATCCAGGTTTATTTTTGTAGAGGCAACCCCCTGTGGTTTCCCGTCTAAAGGGATCAAAAAATCATTTTACCTGGAACGGCTATTACCATAAGAAGCACAACCTCTATAATCTCATTTGATGCCCCTAAAAGATCACCAGTTATGCCATTGAACTGTCTCCTGAACATACCTTTTAATAAAAGTGTAATTGCAAATGCCAAAAGAAAAAGCAATATCCCTGTTATTCCAAAACATGCGGAAATGACGATTGCGGCCACATGCGAAATAATTCGGTGGCCGTTAGTTGCGTTTTTAATGAACACGCCTGCCATCCCCTGTTCGCTTCTGGCGTAGGGCATGGTGGTCTGTAGTTCAACAAGCATGTCTCTTGATATCACGGGGATGATGATAAAAAATATAAAAGTCCCTGATGCAATAACCCGCTCAAATGCAACAAGCCTGAGGATGATCCCTAAAACAAGGGCCATTCCCCCGAATGCACCGAGGGATGAATCCTTCATAATTGCGAGTCTTCGCTCCCTGCCAAACCCGCCAAGGGAATCTGCCCAGTCAGCAAGACCGTCCATGTGCAAGCCCCTGGTAAGCCATATAATAAGAGCAGTGAGGACCACAGCGCAGCCCCATGTCCATTTATCAAATGGCAGAAGAGCCCACAGATACGAGAGCAGGTAGAGCATCAGCCCCAGCAATAACCCTGCTGCCGGAAACCAGGGCAATGCCGATGAAAAATCATCACCCTCCTTTCCCGGAACAGGTAATACTGTGAGTGTCCTTATTGCTGTTATCAACCCTTTAAACATATTTACTTTTACTTAAGCTCCTGCCTCTATGCCAACATCATCAAATGTCGCCATTTCATTATATATACATACTGCATCCTCTATAATCTGCATGGCACATGCTGCCCCTGTACCCTCGCCAAGCCTCAGATCAAGATCAAGTATCGGCCTTACATTCTCCTTTTCACAGAAAATCATATGCCCCTTTTCAGAGGACTTGTGCGAGAAGAAGAGATAATCCTTGACCGCAGGACAGATCCTCATCGCCACAAGTGCCCCTGCACCGGATATAAAGCCATCCACCACAACCGCCATTCTTCTCGATGCAGCGCCGATACACAGCCCGCAAATCCCGGCGATTTCAAGCCCGCCTACAGCCGCAAGAATCGAGACCGGATCATCCAATAAACCGCGGTTTATTTCAAGGGCTTTTTCAATAACCTTTATTTTTAGTCTTACGCCTTCATCCTCAAGACCAGTGCCCTTGTCAGTAACATTCGCAAGGTCTGCCGGGAGAAGCAGAGAATAAAGTGCAGAGGATGGTGTCGTATTACCAATGCCCATTTCGCCTGTGGCAATCATATTTACACCATTTTCCCATGCGTTAATAGCCAGTTCAATTCCTGTATTAATTGCCTTTTCAGCCTCATCCCTTGTCATGGCTGCCTCTTTTGACATATTCGCGGTGGACCTTTTTATATTTTTCTTAATAAAACCCGGTGAATCTGAAAGCTCTTCCTTCATACCAATATCAACCACATAGACATCAGCGCCCGCTCGTCTTGAAAGGACATTTATACCAGCGCCCCCGGCCAGAAAATTTTTCACCATAAGGGCAGTAACCTCCTGAGGATATGCGCTTACACCCTCAGCAACAATGCCGTGATCACCAACAAATATATACACTGCCTTTTTCTTTATCCGTGGCCTTTCATCCTCATACATTGCAACAACCCTTGCTGCCATCTCCTCAAGATAACCAAGGCTCCTTTTTGGTTTACTCAGGTTATCAAGCCTTGACCAAGCCTTTGTTATCCACTCCTTTGAGACTGGTTTTATCTCATCTATTATCCTTCTGTACATTTGATCTCTCCTTTTCATCTTAAAAAACTACTGTATAGAACGCATTTCTATATTGCATCTATTGCATAGCCTTTTTATTATTTCATATCCTGATTCAGGTTCCCTGTTTTGAGCCCTTACCCATGTTAAAAGTTTTTGAATGGCGCTTCCTTTAGAAATGATCTGTTTAGCGGCTGAAACACCCTCCTTTAAACTATTAACACTGTCTGCCATCCATAAAACTGCACCGGCATTTAATGCCACAATATCAGACCGGCTCTTATCACCCTTACCTGCCAGCAGAGATACAGCCTTAGCTGCCTCAATTTCTTTGTCGGTTTCCGGCCTTATATCATTGTAATCTCCATTTGAAAGCCCTGCCGCCTCCGGCGTTATCTCAAAATATTCAACCTCATTTTTATTAAAGTGCCCTATCCTTGAGATACCGAGAGTTGAGAGTTCATCCATGCCTGCGCTCATGTCATTGTTAAACCCATGAAACACTATCCCCTTCTCATACCCTATCCTCTGCATTACCTTAAGTGTAGGCTCAATCTGTTCAGGCGCCCCAACGCCCCTTACAGCTATCCTGGGTAATGCGGGGTTGGCCAGAGAGGCGGCAATGTTAAGGGTTGTTCCGAAACGTATCTGAGATAGTATCCTCCCAAGACCCATCGGGTGAACCTCTGCGCTTGTCCCATTAAAGAGGCCAAGGCCGCACCTTTCTATGGATTCCTTTACCTTTTCCACACTGCAATCAACATCCACGCCAAGGGTTTCACACAGGTCTACTGTCCCGCATTTTGAACTTATGGCCCTTGCACCATGCCTTGCTATTGGCACATCCAGGGATGAGGCAACAATGGCGGAAATGGTGCTTATGTTGAATGTCTTAAGTGTATCCATACCCGTGCCGCAGTTCTCAACAACTGGCAGATCCCCAAGGCTTATGCTGTTTGTATCGGATTCAATTATCGCCTCAAAACAGCCTACTATCTCATCATCAGTCTCGCCCTTCATCCTGAGCGCTGCAAGAAATGCCCCCTGTTGAAGATCAGGCTGATCCCCCTTTAATGTCTCTATCATCATCTCCTTTGCTGTTTCTTTTGATATATTATTCCCTGCCATGAGCATGGCAATATTATCACCAAACCGCTTAAGAGAATTTTCATTATATGCCATATCTGCCTCCTAAAACTTATTGATAATCACCTTTTTAACAGTGCTGTTCTTTAATGCTGATATACACTCAGGTATCTCATCAAGTGATGCAAAACGTGGTGACAGGAATGAGAGATCGATTTCATCATCCTCTATCATCCTGATGGCATCCCTGAAATCACGGGCATTACACCCGTATGAACCAGCCAGAACAAGCTCCCTGTAATGTATTTCATTCATGTCTATATTGTTATTATCCACGCCCCTGTTATTTCCTGAAAACAGGAGCGCAGAACCTCCAGGCTTCATAAAACGCCAGAAATCCCAGTTCAGCCCGTCAGGGCAGCAGGGGACAATAAGATCAAACCCCCTGACATGATTATGGGCCTTTAAGGATGATTCAATGGAATTTACATCTGTCTCTATTGTCTTTGCATTTACAGGGATCTGACCCTCAAGCTTTTGCCTCTCCCTGTCAATAACTACCACCTCATTAAATCCCTTTGATAACAGCAGTGCGGCAAAAATCGAGCCAACTGAACCTGCGCCAATAATAAGGGCTGATCCATTCTTCACATGCACTTTGTTATAAGCCGATATACAGCAGGCAAGAGGTTCTGCAAGCGCCATATTCTCAATGTTCCCGCTTTCTCTTACATGTACAAGGCTTTTTATCTCATTACTGTCAAAGGGCACTAATGCTCTGAACAGCCCGTCCTGGTTAAAACCATATATCTTTATTGAATCACAGCGTGATGTATTGCCATCAAGGCAGTTAAGACATCTGCCGCAATATATGCCCGGGTAGACAGCTACAACATCACCCGTTTTAAAACTTTCATTGTCGGTTTCAATCACAACCCCTGCCCCTTCATGGCCTGGTATCCTTGGGAGTACAAGGTCTCTGTGTCCATTCAGTAACATCTTGACATCAGTGCCGCATATAGCAGCGCTCACCATTTTTACGATGACACCGCCGTATGGGAGAAGAGGATCAGGGATTTCCCTGATTTCAAGTTGATTAAGACCTGTGATCAGTGCTGCTTTCATTATTTGCCTTTCAAATACCGGGTAGACACAGGGGTCTACCCCTACACTATTTTACAACAACTAACCCGGCTTTGCTCTATCGAGCTACGCTGTGGTTATTTTTTACATAACAAATCATGTAAAAAAAAAGGGTTCTGAAAGGCAGTTTAGGCCTTTCAGAACCCTTTACCATCAAGTTCTTATATTACAGTCATTCAACTCGTCTTCTGACTTCCCCTTACCTTCCGGCTGCCTTCCCATTTTGATAAATCAAAACAGTGACTGATTAATGCCTGAGGGCTCTCTACGGGGTCACAGCGGCGGGACCGTTCCCGATTTTAACGGGATTCCGTATGAAGAATGATTGTCTGTTTAACAACTTTTCTATTTTACTTTAGATCGTAATTAAATGACCTTGCTTAGTTTTAAGAAACAGGTTTAAGGTCTTGGCCTACGGTCTAAAGAATCTTTTTACAATTCAATAAACAGATATACAAAGCGACCAATTTTGTCAAACTTTTTCATTATCTTACTCGTTTCATAAACCATAATTACATTCCGTACACATTAGACCTTAAACCGTAAACCTTATGTATTTATTTGACACCATTGGTCTAAACTCCTATATTCGATTGAAAATATCAATTCCAATTCAGGGGTGTAGAAGATGAGTGAATACAGAGGAAAAACGGCCTTTATCACCGGGGCTGCAAATGGTGTGGGGCTGGGTATGGCCATCGCATTTGCAAAAGAGGGCATTAATGTCATAATGAGTGATATCAGAAAAGCAGACCTTGATAAATCAGCCGAAGAGGTTAAAAAATATAATAAAAATGTATATACCATTGCGGTCGATGTCTCAGACCGAAAGGCCATGAAAGAGGCTGCTGATGAAGCAGAAAAGGCATTCGGCAAAATCCACATCCTCTGTAATAATGCCGGTATAAATATATTTGGCCCGCTTGATGAGGCGACATTCGACGACTGGGACTGGATGTTCAATGTCTGCTTCTGGGGACAGGTAAATGGCATTGTTAATTTTCTGCCGAAGATAAAGGCACACGGTGAAGGCGGTCATGTTGTAAACACATCATCTATGGCGGCATTTGTTACATCACATGGTACAGGAATCCACAGCTCCATAAAGGCGGCCATAAGGGGCATGTCAGAGACCTTGTGGTACAACCTCGCGCCTCAGAATATCTGGGTATCGATCGTATGCCCCGGTTTTGTTAATTCAAAGATAGGAAAGACCGAAGAGCTAAGACCCGACAGGTTTAAAAACAGCGGCTACAATACTGGTGAAGGTAAGTATCTGGATATGGAAGACCCTGAAAAATTTCCTGGCATGTCACCCCTTGAGGTTGGCGAGAGGATCTTAAAAGGGATGAAAAACAGGGATCTCTTTATATTCACCCATGCAGAAATGAAAGAAGAGGTAAAGGAAAACTTTGACTGGATACTCTCTTATTTTCCTGATGAAGAGATTAACCAGAAGAGAAAGGCATTTGAAAACAACCGAAGAAAGGCCAATGTGGAAGATCGTGTTAAATATGACACCAGGGGAAAGATAGTTCACAAGCCGTAATGCTATATGTAAGTCATGCCAGAGAAACGGGCATCCAGACAAGCAAAAAAGGGTTTAAGGTTTTCGGTCTCAGGTTTACGGAAAAGCAGTTACTGTATGTTGAAGGCCGAAGACCGTAGACCTAACACCTTAGACCTGTTTTATACCTATTTCTCTATCCCCTCCCTTGCCATTACACCACTATGGTAATAATGCTTTACCTCTTTCATCTCTGTAACAAGGTCGGCTATTTCTATAATTCTGGGATCAGCATTTCTTCCGGTAATAATTAACTCCATCCCTTCCGGTTTATCAGCTATTAACTCAAGCAGGTCATCAACACTTATCAGTTTGTAATATGTGGCAATATTTGCCTCGTCAAGAATTACAACCTGGTATTTTCCTGAAAGCATGATCTCTCTCACCTCTTTTAACCCGGCCCTTGCTGCCTTTATATCCTCTTCAGTAGGGTCACCCTTTATAAAGCATCCCCTGCCATATTGCTTTACAGTGATGTGTTTGGATAAAACCTTGAAGGTCTCCTGCTCACTGTATTTCATGCCCTTTACAAACTGGGCAATATACACATTAAGCCCTGCGCCATACGCCCTCATGGCAAGGCCAAGCGCTGCTGTTGTTTTACCCTTGCCATCACCTGTATAAACCTGAATATATCCTTTCATTCAATCCCCCGGCATGCGAAAATATTCATTTTAAATTTCAAATCTCAAATTTGAAATATCAAATCTCAAATCTCTTTAATCACCATCGGAAGCCCTGCAAATGTAAGAACCACCTTTTGAGCAACCCCTGCTATCTTCCTGTTCATTGTGCCTGATGCATCACGGTACATCCGCGCGAGCCTGTTTTCCGGCACAATACCCATACCCACCTCATTACTCACAAATACAAGCCTCCCCTTGATGCCAGGTAACATTGTGACAAGCTTCTCAATCTCCTTGTATACCATATCAGTATCAGATTCATATTTCATATAGAGGTTACTGAGCCACAGTGTAAGGCAGTCAACAAGTATTATAGATTTTTCATCATCCAATTCCCTGATCTTTTTTACTATCTCAATACTCTCTTCAACTGTTGTCCAACTGCTGCCCCGCTCCTCCTGATGCCGTTTTATCCGGTATTCCATCTCATCATCAAAGGCCTGGGCCGTGGCGAGAAAGTACCTGTTACCCTCCATTTTATTGCACAGGTCAAGGGCCAGTGAGCTTTTACCGCTCCTCACACCGCCAAGCACAAGCATGCACCCATGCGTAAATTCTGTTTTAAACATTTTATATCCTCTGTGTTTCCATTGTTTGCGGGTTATATTTATCAAGATGCCATTTTTTAGGATTGTTTAGTATGTATTCTCTTGTTTCTGATAAATCAATCTCGTTTCGAATGACGTGTTCATAGTAATTTCGTTGCCAGAGTTGACCATTAAATGATTCCCACCTGTTTTGTTTTACACCTTTGATGTATTTATTGGTAGTCAATGATTTGAACCTGTGAACAACATCCGACAAGGATAAGTTTGAATATGTAGGGGCAACCCCCTGTGGTTGCCCGTCGGTTGCAACGTGGTGTTCCGGGTAGGCACGGGGGCCTACACCTACAGAATTGATAATTATTATGCAATGTATATGGTTTGGCATCACCACAAACTTATCTATATCTATACCTGCATAAAATATTGGAATCTCACACAACACCGACTTAACCATCCTGCCTGCATCATTTAATATCATAACATCATCAATTATCTCGCCAAACAAACACCTTCTATCATTTGTACATACAGTTACAAAATAATACCCAGGTGTAGAATAATCATACCCCTTCAACCTGATGGATTTTCTATTTGGTTCATTTACCTTATTCATTTTTTTACTGTAGGGGCAACCCCCTGTGGTTGCCCGTTGGATTTATCGATTCACCGGGCAGGCACGGGGGCCTGCCCCTACATTTTATAATCAAATCTCTTTTAAAATCTTTTCCACATTACAATATTTCTCAAAATGGTCTGCCAAACGGTCATACTCACGAAACCTTGCTGCCCTGCCCTTTCCGGGTCTTTTCTCCCTAATCCCCTTTTTTCTTCTTACACTATTTAAAAAATCCCCCCTGAAACCCGGTGAATCAAGAATCCCGTGCAGATATGACCCTGCAATTTCCTTATCTATTAAATAACAGCCATCCTCCCAGCTATCATTACCATCTTCTCCTTTTAATCTTAAAAGGGGTATTCCTGTATCATTAATAATCCTGGTCTGGCCCATATGGATCTCATATCCGGCTACAGGCTTATTATTTTTCAGACTCTTTCCGGTAACCTTTCTCACCACCTTTTCTGCCTCAAGGGTGGTTTCAACAGGAAGCATGCCTAAACCTGATATCTCTTTTCTATTTGATTCCACACCATATGGATCATATACCTTTTTACCCAGTATCTGATAACCTCCGCATATGCCCAAAATAAATTTCCCGCTTAAGGCAAATTCCTTAATCCTCTTTTTCCAGCCAGTTCGGGAAAGCCATGCCATATCTTCCATGACATTTTTAGTCCCTGGCATTATGAGGCAGTCATAATCATCTGTAAGCTCTTTTTTATTCGAGAGATAGTTTACAATAACATCCCTCTCCACATTCAGTATCTCAAGATCAGTAAAATTGGAAATAGCAGGGAGCCTTATTACAGCTATATTAACAGTCTTCCGCCCAACGGGCTTCACGGGTAACTTATCATACTGGACAGCAACAGAATCCTCAGAATCAATCTGTATGTCATAAAAATATGGGACGAGTCCGAATACCGGCTTACCTGTATTTTGTTCAATATATTTAATGCCATCATCAAAAAGCGCTGGGTCGCCCCTGAACTTGTTGATGATAAAACCGATGATCATCTTTTTTTCTTTTTGGGTCATGAGCTCATATGTTCCTATCACCTGTGCAAATACACCGCCCCGATCTATATCTGCAACAAGTATACATCTTGCATTAGCCGCCTCAGCCATTGCAAGATTTACAAGGTCATTCTTCTTGAGGTTCATCTCGCAGCAGCTTCCAGCACCTTCAAGAACAACAATGTCATAACTCTCTGCCAGTGTATTATATGACTCCATAACGCTCTTCTTGAGCATTGGCTTATATTCATGATAATTTACCGCATCCATCTGGCTGAAGACCTTTCCCTGGAGCACTATCTGTGCGCCCAGCGCTGTAGATGGTTTAAGGAGAACAGGGTTCATATGCACGGATGGAAGGAGCCCTGCTGCCTCTGCCTGTACCACCTGCGCACGCCCGATCTCCCCACCTTCAACTGTAACATATGAGTTATTGGACATGTTCTGTGCCTTGAATGGTGCAACATTGTATCCACGCCGCTTTAATATCCTGCAAAAGGCAGCGGTTGTAATAGATTTACCAACATCACTGCCGGTGCCTAAGAACATTATTGATTTTGTCATAAAAATTAAACTCTTCTTGCTAATCAATTCTTTTCATGCTCTAACTGGTTTATGATATAAGGCTTACGGTCTGAGGTTTACGGTATACGGAAAAGCCTGTCTTGCCTTAAACCTCAGACCGCAAACCTCAAACCGTACACCGCAGACCTCAGACCGTACACAGTTATTTAATTTCAAACTTCACCGGCACCTGCACCCACATTTCAACAGGGTTATCACCCTGCCTGCCCGGTTCAAACAGCCAATCCTTGACCGCCTCAAGCGCAGCATTATCGAGGATATTATATCCGCTTGATTCAAATACCCATAAATTGTCTACCCTGCCCTCCTTGTTTACCAGGACACTCAGCAGCACTTTCCCCTGATATCCCCTCTTCCTTGCCATCTTGGGATATGGAGGTTCAGGGTTGACCCTGTATAAGGGCTCTGCTTCAAAAATCTCTTCATATACAACGGGTTCAGTATCGATTTGTGATTCAATCGATTCCTCATAAGAGCTGCTTGCAGGATAATCCACATCCTCTGTTATTTCAACTCTCTCTTCTGAAACCGGCACCGGTGCATCAGATATTTCCTGCACCTTTACAGGTGCTGGCGCATTATCCGGTTTTTGAAGTTTTTTAATTTCTCTCTTTTTTGTCTCAACGGTAGGAGGTTTAACAGGCGCCGGCATCTCCGGTTTTCTGTATGACATGGTCACAGTAATCTGATCAGGCCGGGTTATAACCTTTTTGCTGCTCCTTAACAACCCGGTATTAAGGGAAAATAAGAGGCCATGAAACAACAGGGCCATAACAACAGCCGCAGCCATCCTCTTCATCTGTTATTCAGCCTCAGCCTGGAGTGATATTCTGGTCAACCCTGCTTCCCTTATTTTATCAAGCACCCTGAAGAGCTCCTGGTATGTAATCACCTTATCTGCAAACAGAAGCACACCGGGATTTTTCTGATTATTTGTCATGGAAGCCAACCTTCCGGTGAGCGCTTCCAGTTCAACCCTCTCCTTATCTATATAAACATGTCCGGATTCATCTATACTCACAGAGAGCATAACCTGTTTTTCAATCTCTGCTGATTCTGATTTTGGCAGGTTTAAATTCAGTCCGCGATGAACAGCCATTGAAAGCATGGTATAGATAAATACAACCAGCAGAAGAAATACCACATCAATGAGGGGTATAATCTCAACACGGCTTTTCCTGCTTGTTGTCGGGAGTTTGACCTTCATTATTTCTCTTCCTTTTTATCGTCTGCCAATACAATACGTTCATAGACAATCTCAAAGCTTGTTGCATATTTTTCAATTGTCTTGGCGGCCTTATCGATAAGTGAGTTGAAATAGTTATATGGGAAGAGGGTTGCGATGGCTATTATAAGCCCTGTTGCTGTTGTAATAAGCGCCTCTGCAATACCTCCGGTGACAGCCTGCGGGTTTTCCAAACCCATTGAACCAAGCATACCGAATGACTCTATAATACCAATCACTGTGCCCAGTATGCCAAGCAGGGGAGCAACCGTGATCATGGTATCCAGCACACCCATAAATCTTCCCATCCTTCCAATTTCATCAGCAGCAGAAGATTCCATGGCCTTGCTTAATGAATATTCCCTGTGAAGTATCCCGCTTATAAGCACCCTGATCACATAATTTTTTGAGTGAGCAGCTTTAACCCTTATGCTTTCCCAATCCCCTTTTCTGGATAGCTCAAGCACCTCATCAACCAGCGCATGGTTCTTGCGCATGCCCACGCCTATCCAGAAGATAGCCCTTTCAATAATAACAGTCAGTGAAATTATGGAACATAATAACAGCGGGTACATGACTGGCCCGCCTTTAAAAAAGAAATTAACCATGAACTCTCCTTACATATTCATCAAATATTTCATGAAATCCCAACCCATATATTGAATGGTCTGAGGTCTAAGGTTTGAGGTATACGGAAAAACCTAACACCTCAAATCGGACACCGTAAACTTCAAACCGGACACCGTAAACCATTTTTATCTTACACTTACCCTCGGCCTGCCTGACAGCGGGTTCTGATCCACCAGCACAGGGCATTCATAAACATCCTCTATATTTTCCGATCTTATCACATCATCAGGCGCGCCAGCACGGTACACGCTCCCCTTTTTTAGCAGGATAACCCTGCTGCAATATTGTGAAACCAGATCAATATCATGGGAGACAATAACCACTGCAAGCCCCTTTTCTTTACTGAGGAATGAGACAAGCCTGAATACCTCCCTCTTGAATTTCAGGTCAAGAAAAGAGGTGGGTTCATCCAGGAGCATTATCCTTGGCTCCTGCGCAAGGGCACGCGCAATAAGTACCCTCTGTCTTTCACCGCCAGAAAGGTCATATATTGACCTTTCTAAAAATTCAAGGGCATGGGTTGCTCTCAGTGCGTCCATTGCAATACTTAGATCATGATTATTTTCAAACTGCATGGCGTTGAGATGCGGGAATCTGCCCATCATAACAACCTCAATACATGAGAAGCTGAACCTGAAATGCTGTTCCTGGGAAACCATTGCCACCTCCCTTGCAAGCTCTTTTCTGCTCAAATGGCCGTATGGTTTTCCGTTTATCTCCAGCTCTCCCCTTTGAGGCGCAAGCACCCCATCCATTACCCTTAAGAGTGTGCTCTTTCCTGAGCCGTTGGGGCCAAGTATTCCGATGATCTCCCCCGGATAAACATCAAGGCTGATATCATCAAGCACCTGTTTATCATCATATCTGAAGCCTATATTGCTAATTTTCAGGATCGGCTCCATTGGCTTCCTCTTTTTCTTAAAAGTATTAAAAAGAATGGCGCACCGAGAAAAGCGGTTATAACGCCAACAGGTAGTTCGCTTGGGGAGATTATTGTCCTTGCAAGTGTATCTGCTGCAATAAGAAAGATTGCCCCTCCGATTGAGGCAACAGGTATGAGAATGCGGTGATCTGACCTGAATGCCATCCTGGCAAGGTGCGGCACAATAAGCCCGACAAAACCGATCAGGCCTGAAAAGGCCACCACCAGACCCATTATAAGTGATATTAACAGGAGCCCTACCTTTTTAGTCCGGTCAACATTGACACCAAGCTGGGATGCTATCTCATCACCTGTTGTTATGATATTGAGATGCTTTGCATAACCAAAGATTATTATAGAAGCAAGCAGTAAAAATGGGGCGATTATAAGAAGCTGAGTGTACTGGCTCTGGCTCAGGTCACCATAGAGCCAGAAAAGCATTGTGTGGAGACGGTCATTGGCAGAGGTGGATATAAAAAACATGATTATGGCGGTAAAAAAGGCATTAACTATAACCCCGGTAAGGAGTATGGTTGATGACTCCATGCCCATCTTTTTTGCACCCAGAGACATTACAAGATAGATGGTTAAAAGCCCCCCCATAAATGCCATTACAGGGACACCAAGGCTGAAACTCAGGCCAAAGGTGATTGCCAGAACAGCCCCGAATGCCGAACCGCTTGATACCCCCAGAATGAAAGGGTCAGCAAGCGGGTTACGCAATATAGCCTGAAATGTTACACCGCCAAGGGAGAGGGCAAAGCCTACAAGCCCGGCGAGTAATATTCTGGGAAGCCTTATCTTGAAAATAATAAGCCTTACAGGGTCTTCCTGCGCAACAGCACCGGTTATGAGCCCTATCACCTGTTTCAATGTTACATCAGCGGTTCCCAGCACAAGTGAAAGGGCAACAACAATAACAAGTATAATGCACATTATAATAGTTACAGAGATAACCTTTCCCGGTGTCAGTATGCCTTTTATTTTATATTCTTTTTTCATATGCCTTTTGTCATATGTAGGGGCTGACCTGTGTATCAGCCCTGTTATGTTCCTCTTACCGCCTCAGACGGGCAGACACATAGGTCTGCCCCTACTGATAATTTATCATTGATCATTGACTCTCCCCCACTCCACCTCCGGATGTATCATACTTGCCATTGCCTCTATCCCGTCCAGTATCCTTGGTGACGGCCTGTCTATAAGGTCAGAGTCAATAAGATAGACCCGGCCATTTTTTGCGGCTGGTATGGCATTCCATTTAAGCCACTCCTGCCTTGCCTTTTCAAACTCCCCTCCCCTGTCCATGGAAGAGATAATAAGCACCTCAGGTTTGCGCCTGATCAGCTCCTCAATACTGATCCTGGGGTAGCTTATGGCTGAATCAGCAGTCATATTAATTCCGCCAGCAATGGATATAATATCCTGATGAAAGGTGTTTTTATTTACACTCATAATGGGATGCAGGTTGATCTGCAAAAAAACAAGAGGCTTTTCCTTTTGCTTAATGGCCTCCCTGATCCGGTCAAGCCTTTTTTCAAGACCGTCCGCAAGCTGGTCAGCCTTTTCTTCAACACCGCACAGGCGGCCTATTATCCGGACAGTCTCAATAACCTCAACAACATTCCTGGGGTCTACAATATATGTGGGTATCTTTGCCTGTTCAAGCATATCCACAATACCGGGATTGTTACCGTCCTTTGTACCTATTACCAGATCAGGGTTAAGGGTTATTATTCTCTCGATATTCAGATCATGGTAACCCCCGACCTGTGGTTTATTGAGGGCTTCAGGGGGATAATAGCTATATGTTGTTACACCTGCAACCCTGTCTCCCAGTCCCAGATAATAGAGTATCTCTGTAAGGCTGGGGGCAAGTGGTATAATACGCACAGGGTTATGGTTAATAACAACCTCTCTCTCCACGGCATCTCTAAAGGTTTTACCATAGAGGTTACCATCTAACCCTAAAAAAAACAGCAACAGATAAAAAATTATAACTGCTCTATTCACTCTTTTTTCAATTCCTTTTGATATATGCCATTTAACAGGGCATTAATGGCCATTCGTACAACAGGAGGTATTTTTTCGTCATTATAAAACTCCTCCATTTTCGCTATTTTCCGCCCTGATATATCATATGCCACATCATAACACCATGCATTAAATTGGGTCAGATCCTTAATCAGACCATTTTCAAAATCATCGCTTATTGAAAGGGCAGAGCTTATAAATGAGGCATACCGGGGCATATTTAAAATTTTTTCTACCTTGCCTGAAAAGAAATCCTTTTTTATACCACAGTCGCATTCCGCAGGTGAAATATCATCAGAAATATCTATGTTTCTTTCTTTAAGCCTTTGAAAGATACTTCGATTTTCTGTTAAGCCATTCTGCCTGTATATAGCCTCTTTAACCCCTTCATATACTGCCTTTGCAATCAGCTCCCCAAGCTTTGTATGACCTCCGGCAGTATCGATCGTAACCTCGCCATTCCCTTCAACTATTACGATATTATCTGTTCCAGTGCCTGTTGCCTGATATTCCGGGCTGTAGGAACTCCTGATATCAAGGTCCTGCAGGGCTGCGGATTTTGCCTCAGTAGCAGTAATGAGAGAGTTTGTCATTGCAGGTTCACTGAGCTTCATGTTAGGCAGGATTATAATATTTATAGTGCCCGGTTCATAGAAACTGCCTTCATCACGAGACATCCTCATTGCATTTGATGTCACACCCCCGGTGACAAGGGCTGTAATTTCCATATCCCTGAAACGTTTTTTTACAATAGAAAGATTATCAACGTCCGCACCTGTAAAAAGGAGGCTGGTATCCTTCTCTGATTTGCCAAGGATATCAAGTACCCGCTTCCTAATAACGCTGATATCCTCCCTGTGGGCTACTGTCCAGCATGAAAGAGGGGCATAGTGGTTCCCTACAGCAGTTATCCCCTTTCGCAATCCATCCAGCGTTGATACTATGTTAAGAGGTCTGTTGAACTCAACAACCAGTGACTTGTTTGGATAATCATAAAAATCAATATAATCTACCCGGCAGTTATTGATGTAATCAAGCTTAACATCCAGATTTTTTGATTTTACTATCCTTTCAGCCAATACAAGATTATTCCTATCTGCAAATTCATCCCTGTATATCTCTGCTGAGAGCCATGATATGAAATAACCTGTATTTGTTGCTGCCCTGCAGGTAAGATCACATGGGAAAAAATGGATATTGCGATTTTTTATCGCCTCTACATCTCTGTATACAGGTAATGGAAAAATGCTGTCCGCTGCCTTTTTATCTCCTCCGCACCCATAGATAAACTGGGGATTAAATTTAATAAATTCCTCATTACTTACCTCTACCACCGCCCCCTTTTTCCCGAGAGAAGCGGGTATTCCTCCTGCCAGAGAAATAATCTCATTCTGGAAGGAATCATCCCCTGGGGTCATGATCTCTGTTCGTCCCATAAGACGCATAACCCTCTTTCTCTTTTCAGAGGGTATCCTGGCAACTTTTTCCTGAATAATATCTATATATCGCCTGTTCTCTTTAATAATTGCACTGGCTTCTGCCTGTTTGTTAAATATCTGCCCCAGCAGTTCGATCTGCCAAAAGCTGTTTTCAATACCTGTGGTTTTCAGGTTGATCAGAACCACATCCTCTTTTTCAAATCTTTCAACCACACCCTTCTGAATATCATTGTAAAAAATAATACCGGGTTTTATCCCTGATACAATATCCAGGTCAGGATGCAGAAACCCACCTGCTGTTTTCATATAAGCTGTTTCAGAAGGATATGTGCTGTGGTAGGTGATTGCCTTGATTTTATCCCCTGCCCCGATACGGCAGATTATCTCTGTTATTGAGGGGACAAGAGAAACAACCGATACTGGCTCTTTAGCTATAGAAATATCCCTGCCACTGCTATCCCGAAAATTCACGGGATAGCAGTGACCTGTCTTAAGGGAGGCAGTAATTACGAACAGAATTATTGCCAGGCAAGCAATATATTTCTCTCGTACCGGGATATGTAAAACCTTTTTAATATTCATATGCGATGCTTAAAAACATGGATCTACCTGCTCCAGGGTAATAACCCATTGAAGTTACAGAGGTTGACTGATTTCTGAAACTCTCTGTGTATGTATCATACTCCTCATCAAACATGTTTAAGATGTTCAACGCCAGCAACCAGTGATCATACAGGCGCTGGTTGATATTGATATCAACTGTGTAGTAGGAATCAAGCATGACATCCGGGTTCACATCAGTATCAAGGGCATATGAGCCGGGTCTCTCTCCGGTATACCTGAGTGCAGCAGATACACCAAGCCCCTTTTCATTAAAGTAATTTACCCCTAACTTAAGGTAATCATCAGCAGTATAACGCGCCTTTCTTGTTACACCCCCAATCTGCTCCTCTTTTGCATCAGAATAGGTATAGTTAAGATTCAGAGAAACACTTTCATTAATGGTATAATTCACCCCTGCTTCGTATCCATCACCGGTATACTTGTCGAGGTTCTGAGGTGTGTAAAAATAGTTCTCATCAGGCACCCACCTTATCTTGTCATTGATGTCCCACTTGTAATATGTAAGGTTAATGGAGAGTTTATTATCAAGAAAACCCTGCTCAATCCCTGCATCCATATGTTTTCCTGTTTCAGGACGCAGATTGATGTTTCCTTGAGCGCCCATGCCCCAGCCCCAGTCTTCAAGGGGCCAGAAGAGGTCATTAGGTGTTGGGGCATTATAATGTTTGCCATAATTAATCTTTATTGCTTTATCCTTATTCGGGGTTATTATAACTCCATAACGTGGCACATACTTTCTACCAAATTCTGAGTGATCAGTTAGTCTTAAACCGGCAATCATCTTGAAATAGTCACATGCCCTGTACTGCCCCTCACCATAATATCCCTTTGTATCAAGATGCTGAGATGCCCTGGAAGGGGCTGAAAAAGTGCCGTTTTCATTGAGGGAGATAGTTGAATTTTTCCAGTCATACCTTTTATACTCTGCCCCAAAAAGGAATTTCAGATCATCAACAGGTTCAATATCTGTATTGGCCTCAACAGTAAAAACATTATTGGTAACCCATGAATCACTCCCGGCGATCACTGGTACAGGTTCTTCCCCTTCATAATTCATGCTATTATATCTGTTAAGGTTATAGTTCTCCATATCCAGATAACTTGCACTAAAATTTATGCCTGCCTTATCAAATGGCCTGCTTTTTATCCTTAATGAAGCTGACATATTCTCATCGCCCTGGCGGTTAAGCAGATTTGAGGCCTCGCCATCATAGAGCTTTGTAGTGCCGACATAAAAATCTGTTGTACCTGCTGGAGGCCTTACACCGGGCCTGCCCATCTCACGATCCACATAATCGGCATAAAGGCTTACATCAAGCAGATCATCCTTAACATATACAAGGTTCAGGCTGATATCTTTATGGTCCAAATCAGAATTACTCCTGAAACCATCACTCTCCTGTTTTCCTGCGGTAAGATAATAGCCGAAGTTTTCAATAATAAACATGCCATTCTCGAGAGAGAGTTCAAAGGCGCTGTTTGTGCCATACCCTGCCTGAGCATTAAGGGTTAATCTATCTTTTTCAGGCCTTTTGGTTATTATATTTACAATACCTCCCATTGCGCTTGTCCCATAAAGCAAAGACCCTGCGCCCTTAACAACCTCTACCCTTTCTATATTATTCATGGGTAGGCCATTCAGATTGGCGCTTCCAAGTGATGGCGAGTTTATAACAACCCCGTTAACAAGCACCTGGGTGCCATCAGCGGCCATGCCCCTTATGTGTATCTCCTCTGTTGCTCCGCCGTAATCACCCCGTGTCCTTAAATCAATACCCTGCTCATTGGCAAGAAGCTGGCCAACTGTCTTGGCGCCTGTATCCTCTATGTCAATGTAGTCCTTTACAATTACTGAATTGGGCACCTCTTTAATGCTTTCTTCTGTTTTGGTTGCTGTGACAACAACCTCATCCATCCTTTTAGGGTTTGACTTCTTCACATCTTTATCCTGGCTAAAACCGTCCACGGTTAACCCCAGGGCTAGAATAAATACCAGGGGGACAATTCTCTTTACCATTTTAATCTCCATCAACATTATAAGAAATTCATGATCAAAAAAAAATCCCCGGATCGAATTTAATCGACCCGGGGATTACCCTTTTTTATCCTCGAGATCAGCAATGTAATGCCATATTCCGCGATGGCCAATACCTTATTCCGGCAGGTCTTCTGACTTCCCCCCCTGTTTAACGGCCTTCCCATCAAATGACAGTGGCATTAAAAAGGTTAAGCAGGTTCTCTTTTCAAAAAGAAAAGAGAGGGGTCACAGCGGCGGGTCCGTTCCCGACTTTAACGGGATTCCCTTAAAAGCTCATTAACGAGCGCCGAAATTATGCGCATTATTTATGAAATAAAAAACAATGAGTCAAGATAAAAATTATTTTCTTTGATCAAACCATTAACATGTAAATAATAACATACCATCAAATCTTCCTAACAGACTTTGCCATCAACCTGATATGCTCGCTGTTTGTTCCGCAGCAACCACCTATAATGTTTGCCCCTGCCTTTATAAGATCACCTGCCTTCCCTGCCATCTGTTCAGGCGCTTCCCGGAAAATAGTCTCTCCATCTCTGAAAATTGGAAGCCCTGCATTGGCCTGTATAAGTATCGGTGTAGAGTTATCTTGTTTTCTGATTAAACGTACAATTTCAATCATACCATCTATGCCGTTACCGCAGTTGGAGCCTATTATATCAGCACCGGCATCTAATGCTGTTTTCATAGCGTTATCAATTGAAAGCCCCATCATTGTATGAAAATCCCCTGATGGCGATTTATTAAAAACAAATGTGCAGGCAACTTCACAACCTGTTGATACCTTTGCAGCCCGGATTGCAAGGCGCGCTTCCACAGGATCAGAGATCGTTTCAATACAGATAGCATCAACGCCCCCTTCTGCCAGGGCCTTTGCCTGTAAACAGTAACCCTCATACACCTCATCTTCAGATACATCTTCCATACACAGCATCAAGCCTGTAGGCCCCATTGACCCGAAGACAAAATGGGTGTCACCTGCTGCCTCCCTTGATATCATTGCAGCAGCCCTGTTTAACTCTACGACCTTTTTCTCCAGTTTAAAATTTTTAAGCTTAACCGGATTAGCCCCAAAGCTGTTTGTTAAAATGATATCAGAGCCTGCATCTATATAACCCTTTGCAATTGCAAGCACATCATCATGGTGGGTGAGATTCCATTCTTCAGGGCATTCCCCTGGCTTAAGCCCCCGTTTATGAAGCTCTGTGCCGCATGCCCCGTCTGAAATCAGGATACGACCTTTTTTTATCTCGGAAACAGCGGATTTCATATGATTGTCCTCATCTAATTAAGGTTGAATGACTTTCGTCAAAAGAGACTTCCCTGTATTGTTTTAGCCTCTCAGCAAAGGCATCAGTTCCGGCCCAGCCGCATGAGTTTAATTCAGGACAGAAGCCGCGGTATATACATTCAGGCACACAAACATTGTACAGTTCAGGTAACTCTTTTTTAACGGCATCAAGTACCAGTTTCCACGCCTTGTTTGTTTCACGCGATGCTTGGGCGCATAATCTTTTTCTTGAGATATTTATTATTGCCTGTGCATTTGCTATGCACTCGTGTGTTACCAGTTGAGACTGTGGCAATTCATCCCTGTTAATACCTGTCCGGTCGCTTCTCTGTGTACTTACAAAGTGCTCTATGCCTATCTTGTGTCTGACAAAGTGAACGCTTACCCAGTACTGCAGATCAACCCATTTCCACTTGATTATCAGCTGGCGTATTGGGGAATGTTCACAAAGAAGCATCTTATGCCGCCATTTTATACCCGGTTCTCCACGGCCTTTTTCCATGCCCACAGTTGTCCTGGCAGCATCAGCAACCTCACGCCATGTCGCTTTTATCTCGATATAATCAATACGCATTACATAACTCCTATATTATGAAAAAGATAAAAAATAATAGTGGAAACAGGGGTGCAAGTATTAATTTCTCATGGAAATTTGTCAAGAAATTTGCAATAGTGTATCAGTATCTTATCACTTTAATTAATTATTTTAAAAACCCGGGGGTTAGTCATGAATAAGAATATGATTATACTTGCAATGCTTCTTCTATTCACTTCAATAAACACATCTGCCCAGATGCCAAAGATAGACTGGGAGGCCATACAAAAGGAAAATGCAAAAGATCATGCCCTGATGATGAATATGCTTGGCATAACAGAGATCAGGCCAGGCCCTTCGGGTGACCCCAAGGCCCCGAATGCGGCAAACAGTGATGAATCAAAGGCAACCACCTATACGACCCTGCCAGACCCCCTTGTTTTTTTGGATGGCTCCAGGGTGACCACCCCTGAACAGTGGGAAAAACGCAGAAAAGAGTTGTTTGAACTCTTTGACAAAGAGGTATATGGCAGGATACCGGCTAACATCCCCCCTGTAAAATGGGAAATAGTCGAAGAAAAGGCAACTACAGTTGAAGGTATACCTGTAATGGAAAGAGAGCTGAAAGGCCATGTGGATAATTCGAGCTATCCATCCATCACAGTTGATATACAGATGAAACTTACTACCCCTGCAAAGGCTAAAAATGTACCTGTAATAATCGAATTCGGGTGGATTGGCCCTATGTTTTTCAATATGCCTGATCCTCCAAAACCCACCTGGCAAGAACAACTTTTAAAAAAGGGATGGGGTTATGCCATACTTGTGCCTACAAGTATACAGGATGATTCTGGCTCAGGGCTTACAAAGGGGATAATAGGCCTGGTAAACAAAGGAAAACCAAGAAAACTTGATGACTGGGGTGCGCTCCGCGCCTGGGCATGGGGGGCTGGATGTGCAATCGACTATTTTGAAACAATAGATGATGTAGACGAAAAAAGGGTAGCTATAGAAGGGCTTTCTCGATACGGAAAGGCCGCCCTTGTGGCAATGGCCTATGAGCCGCGTATTGCAATTGGCTTTATAGGCTCATCAGGCGCAGGCGGGGCCAAAATATTAAGAAGAAATTTCGGTGAACAGGTTGAAAATCTTGCTGCTTCCGGTGAGTATCACTGGTTTGCACCCAATTTTATAAAATATGCCGGGCCTCTCACAGCAAATGACCTTCCTGTTGATGCTCACCAGCTTGTGGCCCTCTGCGCGCCAAGACCGCTTTTTATAAGCGTCGGTTCTGCCACGGAAGAAGGGACATGGGTTGATGCAAAGGGTATGTTCCTTGCCGGTGTTCATGCAAGCCCGGTATATGAACTTCTCGGTAGAAAAGGGCTTGAAACAGACCAGTTTCCACCGGAAAAAACATCCCTTATAATGGGTGACATCGCATTCAGGCAGCATGAGGGCGGCCACACAGTCATACCCAACTGGCCCTATTTTATAGAATTTGCTGAAAGGTATTTTTAAGGAAAGAGATAATGTGTACTAAAAATATCTTGGTAATAGATGATGACCCTGTACTGGTCAAGCTGATAAGTGAGATGCTTGATATCCTCGGTTATAAATCAGTTACAAGCATCAGCAGTTCTGAAGGGTTTAAACTTTTCTGTGATGCCCCTGATGATTTTGATCTGGTTATTACAGATATGTCTATGCCTGAAATGAATGGAGACATACTGGCAGGCAGGATCATCTCTATACGCAAGAACATCCCCATTATCCTGTGCACAGGGTTCAATGAAAATGTCTCAGAGGAAGATGCAAAATCTAAAGGCATATGCGAGATTGTCCTCAAACCTGTAAACATGAAGACCCTTTCTGATGTGGTCATCAAGGCCATTGCGAACAGGTAGGTCCAGGCTATAATCATAACCCCTGAATCAGAGATATGGGTAAAAGAGCCAGGCAATGGCATCCCTGGTGCGGACAGCAATGGGGCGGGAGTCCATTTCAGCAAGGGTTACCTCTCTTGATATCTTAATCCTGTCAATTATGTGTTCTGAAATGTTTTCAGTGAACTCTCTGTCATACACCTCAACAGCCAGTTCAAAGTTGAGCCTGAGGCTTCTTGCATCCATATTTGCGGTACCGATCATGGCATATAAGTCATCAACAACAAAGAGCTTTGTATGGACAAAGGGGGGTGGCTGGTAATAGACCTTTACGCCCCTTATAAGGAGTTCCCAGAGCATATTCCTTGTAGCCCAGTGCACATATGGAAGATTGTTTTTTTCAGGAAGCAGGATAGAGACCTCTACACCTTTAAGAGATGCGGTCTGGAGCGCAGATATCATCTCGCGATTTGGCAGAAAATAGGGTGTCATTATCATTATGCGTTTTCTTGCTGAAGATATTGCCCCTGTTAAAATAGTTGCTAGCTTGTTAAAATCTTCATCAGGGCCTTCAGATATAATGCGGCATCTTGCGCCCACTTCATCCGCTGCCTTATAAGGTTCCGCCTCTATATTTTGCCCTGTTATAAATCTCCAGTCTGCTATAAAGACCTTTTCTATCTGTGAGACAACAGGCCCTTCGATCCTGAAATGTACATCTATTACCTTTTTTCTGTTGAAGGGGTCATTCACCAGATTATATGAACCAATGTTTATGCCGCCTGTAAAGGCTATCTTACTGTCTGCAACCAGGATCTTGCGGTGATTTCTAAGATTGATATGTATGGATGGAGGAAAAAGCGCAGGTGGGATATACCTCGCAAAATCTATTCTCTGTTTTTTTAAAAGCATCCCTGCAACAGGAAATGAATAGTATTCACCTATTCCATCAATAATTACCTTTACATCAACCCCTCTTCCTTTTGCCTTTGTTAATCTCTCTATAAATTCTCTTCCTGTTGAATCGGTCTTGAAAATATATGTTGATAAAAACAGGGATCTTTCCGCCTTTTCTATTGCATCAAGCATTGAAGGGTATGCCTGATCCCCATTATGAAGGATATCTATCCGGTTGCCTGATGTAAGGGGTATACCGGTTATTGAATCTGCGATATTGGCAATTTCAGAGCACCCCTGCGGCAGGAGTACCAGTGACTGAGGCAGGCTGACAATCCCAGATGCATGTTCAAGAGGCAGAAAGCCGGTAATAGGAATTTTGCCGGTTAGTATCCTTGCGCGTGTTCGTATCCGGTTTATACCGAAAAGGAAATAGAGGATATACCTGAATACCGGAAACATGAATATGACAGCAATCCAGCCCAGTGAGGCCCTGGGGTCACGTTTGTACAGAAGGGCATGCCATGCTGATAACAGGGTAATAATCAGATTTGCTGTAAAAAGAATATAATAGAATATGGCTGTGCTTTGTATAAGTTCCATCTGACCAGGGTGATAAATTATGGTTAATGATTTGATGTTTCCATTTACCCGGTGTATATAATAGATTATCAGTTTACAATCAATATTAACTTTTTGATATCATATTTATACAGGATCACAATGAGTCTTAAAAAAGAAAACAGCATGATCGAGGTAAATGCCGAAAACACTGCACAGGCATTTCTTGATCTTCTTGCGCTTAGAGGGATAGAATACTTTTTCGGAAATGCAGGGACAGATTTTGCAAGTATTGTAGATGCCTTTACAAAAAGAAAGGCAGAGGGGAAAAGATTACCTGTCCCTGTTACTATACCCCATGAGATACCGCTTGTCAGCATGGCACAGGGGTATTACCTTTACACAGGTAAAATTCAGGCGGCAATGGTGCATGTGGGTGTGGGCACGGCAAATGCCCTTGGTTCAATAATGACCGGGAAGAGATCAAGAATCCCGCTTCTCTTTTTTGCAGGAAGAACACCGGTCACAGAAGATGGGCACCCTGCATCCCGTTCATCATTTGTTCACTGGGCGCAGGAGTGTTATGACCAGGCCGGGATGATAAGGGAATTTGTAAACTGGGATTATGAATTAAGATCCCCTTCACAGCTTGAGGATGTTATTGACAGGGCACTTGTTATGGCGCTTTCTGAACCCTGCGGGCCGGTTTACCTTACGCTTCCAAGAGAGACGCTTTATGACTCCTTTGATAAAAAGGGCTTTAACAGCCGCCTGAAATATGATCTGCCAACATTTTATCCTGACCCTAATAAGATAAAAAAGGTGGCTGAGCTGATTACCTGTGCGGAGTACCCGATCATTATAACCTCCTCATATGGTAAAAGGGCTGAATATGTTGAGACACTTGTTGAACTTGCAGAGATGACAGGTTCAGGGGTTGTATCATTCAACCCTGAATATATGAACTTTCCGGCTGATCATTATTGTCATCAGGGATTTACCCCTGACCCGCTGTTATCAGATGCAGACCTAATAATAGTCCTTGAAAGTGATGTACCGTGGTATCCTGCTTCAATAAAGCCTAATGATTCGGCTTTTATGGTTAATATCGGAATCGATCCTTTATACAGTAAATACCCTGTAAGGAGCTATCCATCAGATATCACACTGAACGGCGATCCATGTCTGGCTTTGAAAGAAATTGTTCAGGAATTATCAGGCCCAAATAAAATGAAAGATACTATGCTGGAGGGAAGAAAAAACAGACTAAAAACAAGGCATGATGCTCTATTCCATGATCTTTATTCAACGGCAGGAAATGCATCGGGTGCTATGCCATTAAACCAGGGCTTTGTCTCATCCCGTTTAAACAGTATTATTGACAGCAACACAATAATAGTGAACGAATATGATAATCAGATGATCTGGCAGGAAAACATCTCTCCAGGTAACTATTTTGGTGTTTCCCATGCAGGGTATCTCGGCTGGGCAGTTGGGGCTGCACTTGGCATGAAATTGGCTGCACCGGAGAAGACCGTTATAGCCACAGTAGGCGATGGATCATATATGTTTTCTGTACCCTCTGCCTGTCATTATGTTTCAAAGGCATATGATCTTCCGATACTGATCATAATTTACAATAACCGGTCATGGGAGGCGGTAAGGCAGGCAACAAAGGGCATACACCCTGATGGCTGGGCAGCAAATGCGCCTGATATGCCCCTGACTGAATTAAGGCCTTCCCCTGACTATGAACAGATCTGCACGGCATTCGGGGGGTATGGTGAAAAGGTGGAGAGACCGGAAGAGTTGGACGGAGCTTTAAAACGTGCCCTGGTTGCAGTAAACAAAGAAAATCGTCAGGCATGTCTTAATATAGTGTGCGGATAATTAAGGTAACAGCATGACAGAATTCAGTAATTCAAAATGGGCAGATCCTGACTTCACACAGGCATATAGAGACAGCGCAGATATAATTATTGTCGAGAGAAAAAGACTCTTATCTATCCTGCAATCCTTTTATATGCATTTCATCCTCGGTAAATCTGAAAGAACGGTGCTTGACCTCGGGTGCGGTGATGGCATTGCTGTATATGAGCTCTTAAGGGTTGACAGTAAACTTAAGGCGACACTTCTAGATGCCTCTAATGATATGCTGATCAGGGCGAAGAAAAGGCTGAAACGATATGATAACTGCCAATTTCTGTGTGCGAGCTTCCAGGATATATTAAAAAAGAGGATCAGTCTGGGTAATTTTGACTTCATCATATCCTCCATGGCAACCCACCACCTCGCAATGGATGAAAAAACAGAACTGTTCAAAATCATTTATTCACACCTGAATCCCGGCGGCTATTTCCTGAATATGGATGTAATCCTGTCTCCCTCCGAAACACTTGAAAAATGGTATCTGCAACTCTGGAGAGAGTGGATTACTGAAAGGGAGGCAATATTAAAGATTGACAGCCATGAGCATGATGGAATCATTAACAGGTACAAGGACAATACTGATAACAAACCCGATCTTATAAACACACAGCTCAAATCTCTTCAGGACATAGGATTCAAAGATGTGGACTGCTATTATAAGTATGGCATCTTTACGATATTTGGAGGGAAAAAACAGGAGGAAAAACCCATATGAAAAAAACCATATATTTAACTATTCTCTTTTCTATCTGCTTTACCCTGGCAGTCTTTCCATCTGATAACTGTAAAGAGGATATAAAAGACCCCCGCGGGGCTATGAAACCATGGGGAAAAGGGGCATGGGAGACCGGCAAATACAGAAATCTTTTTCTTGAGGCCGGATATAAACAGGAAGAGATAGATGCCAAACTTCAAAAGGCATATCATGATCTTTTTGAAGGGCCGAACAGGGTCTATTTTGAGGTCGGTGATGATATGGCCTATATCTCTGATATCAAAAACAGGGATGCCCGTACAGAGGGGCTTTCATATGGCATGATGATAGCGGTCCAGCTCAATAGAAAAGCCGTATTTGACCGTCTGTGGCGATGGTCAAAAAAATATATGCAGCACCAGGGCGGCCCTCGTGACGGCTACTTTGCATGGTCAGTGGAACCTAAAACAGGCAAACATAATTCAGAAGGGACAGCATCTGATGGTGAACTCTACTTTGTAACCGCCCTGCTTTTTGCTTCAAACAGGTGGGGAAATAATACTGGTATCAGTTATTATAGCGAGGCAAAAAGGATACTTGATGCCATGTGGGCAAAGGACGGTTCACAGGGAATCAACAACATAATTAATGTAGAACATAAACAGATAAGCTTTGTGCCTGAGTCAGAAAGATATGATCTAACTGATCCATCTTATTATCTCCCTGCATTCTTTGAGATATGGGCAGAGTATGCAAAGGATGGTCATGAGAAATTTTACAGGGAGTGCGCTGAAAAGGCAAGAGCATATTTGCATAAGGTGTGTCACCCTGAAACCGGGCTTAACCCTGATATCACCCTTTACAGTGGAAAATTGCCAAAACAGAACTTTTTTCCACCTGCATTCAGGTATGATTCATGGCGTGTCCCGATGAACATCGCAATGGACTATGCATGGTATGGAAAGGATATGGAGTGGCAGAGGGACTACGCAAAGCGTATACAGGATTTTCTCTATTGCAGGGGCATAGATAGGTTTGAAGATCAGTTCAACATGGACGGCACCCTGCCTGACTGGATACTGCCTGCCGGGGGTTTTCAGAAGCTGCGCCATTCACTGGGGCTTGTGGCAACCTCTGCCGCTGCCTCATTAATGGGCACACAGGCTAAAAGCTGGCGATTTGTGGATGAGGTCTGGAATGCCAGGCTTGAACCCTATGAAGACGGATATTTTGATCCCTATTATGACGGGCTGCTCTATCTCATCAGCCTTATGCACCTGAGCGGTAACTACAGGATTATTACACCTGAGGATCACTAAAAGTGAGGCAGATATTATACCATGTAAAATGAGGTAACAGGGGGTTTTTCTTAAGGTAAAATCATATATTTTAGTTTAAAGCATTCAGTGCCGATATAATCTGGGTATTAGATTCATATAGGAAGAGGTCTGTCTATTATATAAATACACCCTTTTCTTAATAGAATTCATATTTGTTTTTAACAGGTTATCCAGAGGTTATTAAGTCTGATGCTTTATTTAATCAGAAAATATTTCATTCTTATTTTAACACTCTCTTTTGCTGTTTTCCCGGCATCAGATATCTATTCCAGTCAATCAGAAAAACTCAAATTCACCCACATCGATATGGATGAAGGGCTCTCACTTACAACGGTCACCTCAATACTTCAGGACAAAAAGGGGTTTATGTGGTTTGGAACATATGACGGGTTAAACAAGTATGACGGTTATGATTTTACTGTTTACCGCCATGACCCAGGTGACCCCTTTTCTCTGATATCAAATCAGATTAAGTCCATATATGAAGATGATGAAGGCAATCTATGGATCACCACCTTTTCAGGGATTTCACGATATGACCGTGATAAAGACTGGTTTATTAATTATAACACCCGTAACGGGTATAACCTTGAAAAACTTGATACATGGAGCATCTTTAAAGACAAAAGGGGTAATTTCTGGGTAGGTACAAACGATAATGGGCTTATCAGGTATGAAGAATCATTAAACAGGGCCACAATATACAGCGCTGACCCGGATAAGAAGGGTGCTCTGAAAAGTAATATCATAAGGCAGGTATATGAAGACAGCAGGGGTAATTTATGGATTGCATCTGAAAATGGAGGGCTTTACCTGCATGACTACAAGACCGACACATTTATTCATTATGGCCATGACAAAGATAATCCCCAAAGTATCATTGGAAATTCCATCTATTCCATAATAGAGGATTCAAGGGGATATTTATGGTTTGCCTGTTATGGGAGAGGTCTGTCATATATACATGTGGATCAAATAGAAAGGGGTGTGTTTTCCAGTTTCACTCATGAACCGGAAAATATCAACACCCTGTCAAATAATAATATTCTTGCACTCTGTGAAGGAAATAACGGGGGCATCTGGATCGGTACTGAAAACGGAGGGCTTGATTTTCTTCATAATGATAAAAAAAGATTTTCCAATTACAGGAATAACCAGAACAACCCATTCAGCATTAACAGCAACTCCATCTATTCCATTTTTAAAGACCGTACAGGTGACATCTGGATCGGCACCTTCTCAGGCGGGATCAATACACTTCATTACAGCAAACAGGGTTTTATCCATTACAAAAGCATACCCAATGGCCTTAGTAATAATTCTGTATGGGAGTTCAGCGAGGACAAGGATGGCTTCATCTGGATTGCAACAGACGGAGGGGGATTAAACAGGTTTAATCCTGACAAAGAGGAATTTGAATATTTCTATTCAGGAAATTCCGACCTTAAATCCGATGCTGTACTCACAGTGTATGTGGACTCTGAAAATAATGTCTGGACAGGCACCTGGAACGGTGGCGTTAATCTGTTTAAAAAAGAAAATTGTTCATTTATAAGTTACACAACGGAAAACAGCGAATTACCAAACAATAATATCTTTGATATCACAGAGGATAAGCAGGGAAACCTCTGGTTTGCAAGCCAGGGAGGCATCAGCAGGTTCAATAAAAAGAATAGCTCATTTAAAAATTACCATATCCAAAACAGCAGACTTATTGATAATTTTGTAGAGGTTGTACAGCTTTCCAAAAATGGCGACCTGCTTCTCGGAACAACAAAAGGCTTTGTCATCTTTAATCCGGTAACAGAGGTATTTAAAAGTTATGAAAAAGATGAGAAAAATAATATAGGTCTGTCGCACAATTATATAACCGATATTTTTGAGGATGATGGAGATATAATATGGATTGCAACAAGGTATGGCCTGAATAAATTTGATAAAAAGAGAGAGAGCTTTGAGGTATTCACAAAAGAAAACGGTCTCCCGAATGACCTGGTTTACGGCATTCTCAAAGATACAGAGGGCTTTTTATGGATCAGCAGCAACGGAGGTCTTTCCAGGCTGAATCCTGAAACTAAGGAATTTAATAACTATACGAAGGTGGATGGCATACAGAGTAATATTTTCATAAAAAAATCCCGTTTCCGGTCAAAAACAGGAAAACTGTATTTTGGCGGCGTCAACGGATTCAATGAGTTTGATCAACTTAATATAATAGATAACAAATATATACCGCCTGTGATTATTACCGATTTCCAGATATTTAATGAAAAAATGAGGCCGGGCGCAAAAGATTCACCGTTATCAAAGCATATAAGTCAAGCGGAGAATATAGTCTTATCCTATAAGAATTCAGTTATTTCATTCGGGTTTTCCGCATTAAACTATGTCTCGCCAGATAATAATCAGTATGCCTACATGATGGAAGGTTTTGACAGGGACTGGAATAACATAGGTACCAGGCGCTCCGCAACATATACTAATCTTAACCCCGGGGAATATGTCTTCAGGGTTAAAGGGTCAAATAACAACAACCTGTGGAATGAGCAGGGTGTAAACCTAAAAATAGTAATAACACCACCGGTGTGGAAGACCCTGTGGTTCAGGATATCAGCCTCTTTATTGCTGCTCTTTATTATCCTTGGATTATACTATCTGAGAACAAGTACCATACGTGAACACAACAGGTTTCTTGAGGCTGCAATTCAAAAGCGTACAAGGGAGCTGGCTGATGAAAGAAACCTCTTAAGGACTCTGATCGATATCATCCCTGACCAGATATATATCAAAGACAGGCTCTCCAGGTTTATCCTCAATAATAAGGCACATCTCCATGCCCTTGGTGCTGGAAGACAGGAAGATGTCCTGGGGAAAACAGACCTTAACATCTTTCCCATCAAACACTCAAAGGTGTATTATGAGAATGAACAGAGGATAATAAAGACCGGTATACCTCAAAAAGACAAGGAAGAACTGCTTGTTAATCAGTCAGATGGCAAGGAATACTGGGTAACAGCAACAAAGGTACGTTTTGAGGACAGTGACGGAGAGGTAAAAGGTATTGTTGGCATAAGTCATGATATTACCGAAAGGAAAAAATTCGAGGAAGAGCTGAAGGCTGCAAAATTTGCCGCTGAAGAGGCTAGCAAGGCCAAGAGTGAATTCCTGGCCAATATGAGCCATGAGATACGTACCCCCATGAACGGTATTATTGGCATGACAGAGCTGGCCCTTGGCTCCAATCTGAACAGTCAGCAATATGATTATATGAATATTGTGAAGCAGTCAGCGGTTTCGCTCCTTGACCTTTTAAATGACATCCTTGATTTTTCCAAGATAGAGGCTGGAAAACTGGAGCTTGAGAATATCAATTTCGATCTGAGAAACATACTTGAGACAGTAACATCAACAATGGCATTGCAGGCATCTTCAAAGCAGATTGAATTGATCTGCAACCTTGATAACAGCCTTCCCACAGCGCTTAAGGGTGACCCGAACAGGCTGAGGCAGATCATAGTAAACCTGGTGGGAAATGCCATCAAATTTACTGAAAAAGGTGAGATAGTCATAGGGGCAACAACAGATGTAACCGCATCAGAAAATGAGCATATCCGTATCCATTTTTCTGTAAAGGACACAGGGATAGGCATCCCTCAGGAAAAGCTTAATAAGATCTTTGACAGCTTTTCGCAGGTTGATACCTCTACTACAAGAAAGTATGGCGGTACAGGCCTGGGGCTTGCGATCTCAAGAAAACTTACCGAGTTAATGAATGGCAGCATCTGGGTTGAAAGCACCCAGGGGAAAGGGAGCACATTCAATTTTACTGCTGAATTTGAAACTGGAAACCCTGTTAATCATGACCTTTGCAGCAATCTTCCTGATGAACTTGGATTTAAACATGTACTGATCATTGATGACAACAGCACCAACTCTCTTATTCTTAAAAACACACTGGAACCTTTGGGGTTTACATGCATGATCTCCAGCAGTGGTAAGGATGGGCTTGAAAGGCTTTACAAGTCATTGAATGATGGTAATCTGTATCCCCTGATATTGCTTGATTACCATATGCCTGAGATGGATGGTTTTGAATTTGTTGAAAGGGTCCGTTCTGACAACCGTTACGACGGTGTAAAGATTATCATGATGAGCTCAATTACAGAAAAGGATGATCTCAATAAGAGAAACCGCAGGGGCATAAACAGGTATCTCAAGAAACCTGTGCTTCAGAGGGATTTATTAGAGACAATACTCTATACCTTTAAAGAGATACCTGTTGAAAAAAACAGCCGGGGGCAGAATGAAGCAGCGATAATCCCTGGACGCAAACTCAGGATACTGCTGGCAGAGGATAACATAGTAAATCAGAAGGTTGCAGCCAGCCTTTTAATAAAGAAATGGGGTCATGAGGTTACCATCGCAAATAATGGTTTAGAGGCAGTAAAGGCACTTGATAAAAATGAATATGATATTGTACTTATGGATATCCAGATGCCTGATATGGATGGGATGGAGGCAACCAGGCTTATCCGTGAATCTGATGCCCGGCACAAAAATAGGACAATACCAATAATAGCCATGACTGCTCATGCAATGAAGGGTGATAAGGAAAAATTCCTTGATGCCGGCATGAATGATTATATCTCCAAGCCCATCAATGTTGACGAATTCATGTCCATCATAAAAAAGTACTCATTATGAGTGAAAGTAATTGAGATGACAGGAAGACGGGTCTATATCTAAACCGCATATATCATTCCCGACTTGCCTGCCGGAAGAAGCCTTGGCGAAGTCTGGATCGGGAATCCATTTTACTATTTCAAAATATCCTGATTACAGCTTACCTCGCTGTTCTAATTTCAATTCCATTACAAATAAAAAATTAATAAAAATTTTCTTGATTATTAATTTGTACCTGTTTATATTCCACCGCAATACTTAATTACCCAGGCAGCACTTATTTAAGTATTCGCATTACAAACATAAAAATTAAGAAGCACCCAATTATTACCCGGAAGCTTACAGGGCAATAAGTGTCTTAACAGTTTTTTGTCTTACAGCAGTATATAGCCTTATTGTCATTGTTCCGGTTTTATTGTTTTTAAATTCTAATTCCAGCGGGGGATTATTATGATAAACGCAAAAAGAATCGTGGCTTTTATTGTCCTTTCCATTCTATTTGTCCTTTTACAAACACCTTTTAGTATTGCGCAGGAAATCAGCACTTCCGATGATGAAGGCTCATTTTCATCTGAATCAGAAGTAATATATACGGAATCAACCGATGAAGAAGCTATACCCACCCCCGAAGAAGTAACAACTGAAAAATCCAAAAACAGTGATATAAAATTAGAGGAAGAATCTACCGAATCGGTCGCCCCTGAATCGGTTGCGATGAGCATGGCATCAGGAGGGACATCCGGATCGGCTGCAGGGGGATCATTTTCAATTTCTGAAGCAGTTTCTGTTAGCCAGGTTGGTGCAGCCACATTCAGTTATCCAATTGCTGTCCCTCCTGGAAGAAACGGGCTTCAGCCAAATATAGCTCTCAGCTACAGCAGTTATAATGGAAACGGCTGGCTTGGAGTAGGCTGGGACCTTGATCTGGGTTCAATAAAAAGGTCGACTAAAAATGGTCTTAGTTACAGCGCCAGTGATTTTGTAGCAGGCGGCTCCGAATTGGTTCTCAACAGCTCATGGGGAACAGGTTACTATTGTGCTAAAATTGAAGGGGCCTTTACCAAGTACGAATATGTATCAGAATCAGCCGGCTGGATTGCCTATGCAAAAGATGGAACTAAATATTATTATGGACAATCACCAAGCTCACGAATGGCTAACTCATATGGTACATACAGTTGGCAACTTGATAGAGTTGAGGATACAAACGGCAATTACATGATAATCACCTATACTAAAGTCAATAATCAGATCTATCCTTATCAGATACTCTATACAGGTAACGCCGGTCTTTCTCTAAATAAAACTGTAGAGTTCGGTCTTGAAAACAGAACTGATAATATATCTTCCTATAAGACCCATTCCCTTGTAACAACATCCAAACGCCTTAAAACAATAACTGTAAAAGTTGGAACCACAACGGTTTATAAATACGACCTTGCTTATGAATACTCACCGGGCAACGGGAGATCCAGACTGGTTGACATCATCAGGGTTGATCCTGATCCTACTACCCCTGACAACATCCCGCCCCCAACCGAGTTTTCCTGGATAGACGGCGGTGACGGCACCTTTGGTCCAGTGACCACACTCACTCTTAATGGTTCAGCAGGAGGAACATTGGTATTTGGAGACATCAATGGTGATGGAAGAGAGGATTTTATAAAGGTTACATATAGCACTTCGTATGTTAGAGTATATCCATATCTTGCTAACAGCTCAGGGGGCTTTAGTGCACAGCCTTATAAGAACCTTGCAGGATGCGGCAATCAAGAATTTATGAGTGTTGCACTGGGTGATATAAACGGAGACGGAGACGCAGATATTGTAAGTAATGCAGGGTACAGTCAGGTTAAAGCATATCTGTCAAATGGTGATGGGACATTCGGCAGTGCCTACACAACTACATGGAGCGGGTTTTATGCTGCTACCATCATCCTTGCAGATCTTAATGGTGATGGAAAAGCAGACCTGCTTAAATATCTAAAAGTACCACTGCCACCTGGCGTTATACCGGGCTATGTACCTGACAATACCACCATTTATGCCGGGCTCTCAAACGGTAACGGCACTTTTGGTGCTCCTGTGTCATCAGACCTTCCAACAGTCAGCAATTTCAACCCATCACTTCACGTGAACAATTACACAGTATCGATGGGGGATATAAATGGTGATGGCATCCCTGATCTTTATTCCCATTCAAACGTTTTATTTAATTATCCTCCTGGTACGTTCGCGAATGTTTATGGGGTTCTTATTGGTAATGGATCGGGTGGCTTTGATAGTACTTATTATTATAATCAATTGAACAATAATAGTTATGGCACAGGAAAAGTGGCGGATGTTAATGGCGACGGTCTTGTTGATCTGGTTTTTAGTTTGAATGGTTTTATGGGTGCCTGTTTATCGACTGGTACTGGTATGTCAAATGTTTTTCCAATAGCACCTGGTTCCCCTAATTTCGCTATTTCAGATTTAAATGATGATGGCATTACTGACATAATCTATGAATCTTCAGGAAACAATTATTTCTTTTCCTCTAGCGGCGGCGGGGTGATACCGGCAGACGGGCCAACAGGAACAGATGCTATAATGCTTGCAGATATAAACGGCGATGGAAGGGCTGATATAATTAAATACAATGGAACCAGTATCAGCTATTCCATGGCCGATGGAGACAATGCGGGTGACCAAATAGATTTAATAATAAACCCTCTTGGAGGAGAAACAAGTATAACCTATGGTAATAATACTGATATCTCAAACAACATGGTCCCATTTGAATTACACCCGGTAATGGATATTCAAGCCGATGACGGCTATAACGCTATATCCATGACCACTTACGCCTATTCCGGAGCATATTATGACTATGAAGAAAGGGATTTCAGGGGTTTTGGCACTGTAATTCAGACAAACCCGGATGGAACAACTGTAACAACAACCTATGAACAACTTGATGACTATAAAAAAGGAAGACCTCTCCAGGTAGATATGAAAAACCCAAGTGGCACCCTTTTGAAACGGGTAGCATTAACCTGGGGGACATACACAATACCCAATACAACAACCGCCAAATTTGTAAAACTGACTAACAAGCGGACAGATATTTTTGGCCCAAATGTATTCACTAATGAGGCTTATACATATGACAATACTCATGGTGGGGTGCTTACCACTATATCTTCGGGTTCAGGCAGCGCAGAAAATGTTACACTCACAAACGAATATACAAATAAAGGGACATGGTTATGGAGAAAGTCGCTCGAAGTCATAGGAGGTAGTTCTTCGGGCACTGTAAGGGTAGTTAGTTACACATATGATATCAATGGTAATTTACTTACAAAAACATATTTTAATTTATCAGGCGCCTGGCCTGTAGAGACCTATACCTATGATTCCTATGGAAATATAGCTACATATGAAGATCCGAAAGGAAATATAACGACCTATAATTATGACACTACTGAAACCTATGTGACCAGCATAAATTATCCATCAACAGGTGGTATATCTCATTCGGTTAGTATGACATATAATGATTTTGGAAAAATCCATTCCGAAACAGATGAAAATAATAATCCCACCTATTATAACTATGATGCCTTTGGAAGGCTTCATCTGGTAGAATACCCTGGTGGAGGAGAAACTGAATATACTTATGTCGATCCTACCCTTACAGCGCCTGCTTATATAAAAACCAGTGTGCTGGAAGATACAGAAACTGTTGATACTTATCAGTACGTTGATGGATTCGGCAGGGCTTTAATGAACGTATCAAAGGGAGTCAGCAATAATAAAATTATTACAATAACAAATTACGACAACATGGGCAGGGTTGATTTAACGAAAGGGCCATACCTGACAGGTAATTTTTCTGACTCTAATCCTTTTTCCCATACTCCCCCTTCATTATACCCAACCGCTGAAAAAACATTTGATTACATGGGAAGGGTGGTTATAGTAAAAACACCTAAGTATCAGGGTTCTCAGTCTCAATTTGATACAACAAATATCAGCTACAACGGCTTTGCAACCACTGTTACAGATCCAAAAAGTAATACTAGGACAGAGATAACTGATTACCTCGGTAGAATAATCGAAGTTCAGGAAGACTCAGACGGAGGGACTACATTTTACGATTATAATGCCGCAGGTGACCTTGTGGCGGTTGAAGATGATGAAGGTAACATGACAAGCATATCCTATAATACCCTCGGCCAGAAATTGAGTATGAATGATCCTGATATGGGCATATGGAGTTACACTTATGATCTTAATGGCAACCTCTACCAGCAGACGGACGCCAAAGGGCAGATAATCAGGTTTACCTATGATGCACTGAACAGGATCACCCTAAAAAACTATTACAACACATCAGATCCTGATGTTTATTATTACTATGACAATATATCAATCGCAAACGGTATAGGCAGGCTTAATTATGTGACAAACGGGAACGCCACGACCACCTATAACAGTTACGATGTAATGGGGCGGGTGACAAGTGTAACAAAAAATATAACCGGAGACACAAACAGAACAACGCTTTTCACCTATGACCTTTCAGGAAAGCCGGTAAGAACCACATATCCTGACGGTTTCTGGACACAAAATAACTACTATAGTAAAACAAATCTGTTAAATACTGTAACCGCATCTGACAATGTAACCTATGCCACAGTAGGAAGTTATTCTCCTTCCGGAAAGATAAAGACATTAAGCCATGGTAACGGGAGCTCAACAACATACACCTATGATGATAGGACAGAAAGTTTATATGAGATATTAACCAAAAACGGCAGCAATACTATAATACAGCAGAAACGCTACGGCTATACATCCATAGGAGAGATAAACTCAATAAATGATCTCCATAATAGTAAGGTATATGCATACACCTATGATACTCTCAGCAGGCTTAAGACTGAAGTCATTAATGGGTCAACAACATCATTAAGTGTTAACTATGATTCAATAGGTAATATTATTTCAAAGACAATTAATGGCAACTCTTTTATCTATGCTTATAATGATGGAAATCATGCACATGCTGTAAGTTCCATTACTCGTGGAACTCCGCGTAATTTTACCTATGATGCCAACGGCAACATGACCTACGGCTGGGACTTTACAAATCCGTCGAGTCCAAAATCAAGGAGTATAACTTACAACGCTGACAATATGCCTACCTTAATAACATATAACGGTAGCGTATCTACGAATTTACTATATGATGGCATGGGAACAAGGGTAAGGAAGAGTGTGGGCAGCAATCATACCTATTACATTGGCGAACATTTTGAGATTCAGGGCGGAACA
>JAAZBV010000095.1 GCA_012513605.1 Desulfatiglans sp.
GTTGTGGGGTGAAGGGCATCACTCATGATATCCTGTGGAATAAAGCCCTTTTCATCAAGAAATTTTGGGCCTATATCCAGATAAAAGACCTTTTTCCCATCGTGCAGTTTTGCTATCCGCCTGTTTATATCATCAATTGTCTTGCGAACCTGGGCGCCCGGTTTGTCCCTTGGAAATATAGCAAGGAGCAGGATCTTTGCAGCGGGAAAATCCTTTTTCAGTTCAAGGACAACAGCGCCGACACCCTCGGCTATTTCAGGCCCTGTATTCTGCATGGTATTGTTTGTGCCTATCATGAGCATGATGAGCTTCGGGCTGAATCCCCTGCCCTCACCATTTTGCAGTCTAAAAAGCACCCCCTGAGTGGTATCTCCAGCTATTCCGAAATTTGCCATCTTCAGGTTGCCAAAATATTTATCAAAAACCGGTTTCCCGGCAAAGGAGCCTTCAGCATTTCGCCAGAAGTCTGTTATGGAATCACCCAAAAGCAGGAGATCTATATCTCCCTTTCTGGCAATCTCAAGGTTGGCCTGGTGCTGCATCTGAAAAAAGGGCATAAGGGCTGGCATTGTTGCGGTATTGTCACGGGGTACTGTAACAGAAATAAGACCGGGGTACTTTGAATTAATCTCCTTAACCCTCGGGTCAGCAGTCTGTATAAATTTAACAAGCGCCTCCTCAGCAGCCTTCACCTCACCCTCTGAAGGTCTTGGAATGGCAACTGCCTCAGGGACAGGCGCATGCCCATCTATAATCACCTGGGCATAACTACCAGCGGTGAAGGTAAAAATAAAAAGTATAAGTGATAAAAATAGGTAATAGGATCGTGTGGTTCTCTGCATGGGTTCCCTCCTTGAAAAATGGTGATTGAATTGGGTTTTGTAAGCGCCTGTCATGTGCCTCACAATATAGATTCTTTATATCCCATTATTTAAATCAGTCAATCTTTAGTTTTAATGCATATGCTTTATTGACACCGGCTAAATGGAAATGTATTTTAACAGAAATTATCAGCAGGGGTATAAAATGAAAACGATCAGACTGAATGAGATAGACAAGATAAAAATGAGCATGGCAGGCGCTGAGAGGGTTTATAAACAGGTACCAATATCAAAAAAAGATGGGACCCCATCCTTCTGCTTCAGGGTATTTACCATAGAACCTGGCGGCCACACCCCCTGTCACACACACGGTTTTGAGCATTTAAATTATGTGATCAGCGGCCAGGGTGTGCTTGTTGATAAAGATGAGACCATGCACCCGCTTTCAGCAGGTGATTTTGCCATTGTCCTTCCGGGAGAAAAACATCAGTTTAGAAACAGCTCAGAAGATAGCCCGTTTGTAATAATATGTGCAGTATCCAATGAGTATGAATAGATAAACATGTAGATATAAATAATTATTAACCGGATATAAAAAACATGGAACAGATCAGTTCATTATTCAATATAAAAGAGAGGGTTGTAATTATTACTGGCGGTGGTGGGATTATAGGCGGGGCGCTTGCAAAGGGTTTTGTTAGCGCAGGTGCAAAGGTAATTCTCCTTGGCAGGACAGAGGCACCCCTTAAAAATCAGGTAGATGCACTTAAAACCAATGAAAATGAGATCACATCATTTCAGTGTGATGTGCTTGACCGGGAAAGGCTCATACAGGTCAATGATGAAATACTTGATAGATTTGGCAGGATTGATGTGCTTATCAATGCCGCAGGCGGTAATATGCCCGGCGCAACCATTGGCGTTGACCAGAACATCTTTGACCTTGATATGGATGCCTTTAAAAAGGTTACTGACCTCAATCTTAATGGCACTGTCCTACCCACCCTTGTCTTTGCAAAATCCATGGCAGAAAATAGCAGGGGATCCATAATAAACATCTCATCCATGGCATCAGTAAGGGCAATAACAAGGGTGGCTGGGTATTCCGCAGCCAAGGCGGCTATCGATAATTTTACCAGATGGATGGCTGTTGAACTGGCCAGTAAATTCGGCAGCGGCTTAAGAATAAATGCAATCGCTCCGGGCTTTCTTCTCACAAACCAGAATAGACAGCTTTTAACCAATGAAGACGGGTCACTCACAGAACGTGGTAAATCCATCATCAGTCTTACCCCGTTTAAGAGGTTTGGTGAACCGGAAGAGATGGTCGGCCCTGTTATCTGGCTTGCGAGCGATGCATCCGCATTTGTAACAGGGGCCATTATCCCCATTGACGGCGGATTCAGCTCATTTAGCGGGGTATAGAGCTATATGGCGTTTGAACATACATGGCGGTGGTTCGGCCCCAATGACTCGATAACCTTGAAGGAGATAAAACAGGTTGGAGTTACAGGCATAGTAACCGCCCTGCACCATATCCCTGTGGGTGAGGTATGGACCGTTGATGAAATCATGCGAAGGAAGAATGAGATTGAAAAGGCAGGGCTCACATGGTCTGTTGTTGAAAGCCTGCCTGTGCATGAAAACATAAAAAAAGGTACTAAAGAGCGGCCTGAGCTCATCAGAAAATACATGGAATCCATGAAGAACCTGGCCAAATGCGGTATCAGGACCATATGCTATAATTTCATGCCTGTGCTGGACTGGTCGCGAACAGACCTTAATGTGCCCACAAAGGATGGGACAATAACCACAAGGTTTGAACAGAAGGTGTTCGCCGCCTTTGACCTCTTTATACTAGATAGACCCAACGCAGAAAAAGATTACTCAGCCGAGATAATCAGGGAGGCAGAGATATTTTTTAATAACCTGGGAAACGCTGAAAAGGAGGGGCTGATAAAGACAATCCTCTTTGGCCTTCCAGGCTCACTTTTCACACTGTCATTAAAGGATTTTAAAAAGGCGGTCATTGAGTATAACAGCATTGGAGAAGAAGTGGTAAGGGAGAACCTCTATAAATTTATCAGGGAGGTAGCCCCTGCTGCTGAAGAATATGGCCTGTTCCTGGCAATACACCCGGATGACCCGCCCTGGACACTCCTTGGGCTCCCCAGGGTGGCAGGCACAAAAAATGATCTTGAAAAAATAATTGCAGCATATGATTCCATACATAACGGCATAACATTCTGCACAGGCTCCCTTGGTGCAGGCTTTAATAATGACCTTATAAACATGGTGAGGGCCTTCAGGGGGAAAATTAATTTTGCCCACTTAAGAAGCCTTGAAAGGGATGAAACAGGCAATTTTATTGAATCCTCGCACCTTGAGGGTGATATTGATCTGTACGCCATCATGAAAGAGCTGCTTACTGAACAAAAAGTGAGAGAAGAGTCAGGCGTGGATCGGCCTGTAATGCCTATGCGTCCTGATCATGGTCAGCTCATGCTCTTTGAACTTGATAAAAAGGGCATATACCCCGGTTATTCGCTGCTGGGGCGCATGAGGGGGCTATTCGAACTCAAGGGGCTTGAACTGGGGATTATACGTTCACTGAATCTTTAACAGGGGTAAAAATGCATTCAGGTCCTGAAAAAAATATAACTGACACGAAAAATATCGGCCATTTCAGATGGGTGATAGTGACCCTTGTCTTTTTTGCAACCACGATCAATTATGTGGACAGGCAGGTAATAGGTATACTAGCCCCTATTCTTCAGAAGGATATAGGGTGGAGCCAGATAGAATATGGCTACATTGTTACAGCCTTTACAGCAGCCTATGCAATAGGCCTTCTTCTGGTAGGAAGACTTATGGATATATTCGGCACAAAAAAAGGCTATGCCGCCTCACTTACTGGCTGGAGTTTTGCCGCTATTGGCCATGCACTGGCTGGTTCAGCCTTTGGATTTGGTGCTGCAAGGTTCATACTTGGTTTTTTTGAAGCAGGTAACTTCCCTGCTGCCGTAAAAACAGTAGCTGAATGGTTCCCTAAAAGGGAAAGGGCCTTTGCCACAGGTCTATTTAATGCCGGCTCCAATGCAGGGGCAATCCTTGCCCCCCTTGTTGTCCCTCTTATTACAGACCTTTGGGGATGGCAGGAGGCATTTATAATAACAGGCGCAGCAGGATTTATCTGGCTCATCTTCTGGTTCAGGTATTATGATACACCTGAAAAGAGTAAATATCTGGGTAAAGCTGAGCTTGAGTATATACAGTCTGATCCACCTGATACCCTGGTAAAGATACCCTGGAAAATGCTGGTTAAATACAGGGGCACCTGGGCATTTGCACTTGGGAAGCTCTTAAGCGACCCTGCATGGTGGTTTTATCTCTACTGGATACCCAAATTCCTGAATGAAAAACATGGCCTGACAATAAATGAATTTGCAGCCCCTTTAATAATAATATACCTTATGGCAGATGTGGGGAGTATTTCAGGCGGATGGCTCTCTTCATTTCTCCTGAAACGCGGGTGGTCAGTAAACAGGAGCCGGAAAACAGCCATGCTTGTCTGCGCCCTGTGCGCTGTGCCTATTATATTTGCGTCAAAGGTCACAAATGTCTGGGCAGCTGTAGGGCTTTTAAGCCTTGCAACTGCGGCCCACCAGGGTTGGTCGGCAAATCTCTTTACCACGGTATCGGATATATTCCCAAGAAAGGCAGTTGCCTCTGTGGTGGGGATGGGGGGAACATTCGGGGCAATAGGCGGCATGTTTATTGCGAGCGCAGCAGGTTTTATACTTGAATTTACCGGCAGTTATTTTATACTCTTTGCTATTGCAGGCTCTTTATATTTACTGGCCTTTCTGGTAATAAATATCCTGATCCCTGAAATCAAGGAAGTGGAAATAAGTTGACAGAGGTTACTGATGGAAAACGAACCGGTTCAGAAGATATTTCTCTCGGATAAAAACACAGCCCTTTTCGAGTGTCCGAAGTGTCACGTCTCAAAGGAGGCTGATGTCTCAAAATATAAAAAGCTTGAGGTCTCAATCAAGTTAAAGATCAAATGCAAATGTGGCAATATTTATGAAGTCAGCCTTGAGAGAAGAAAATATTTCAGAAAAGATACCATGCTGCCAGGGAAATTTACCTACAACTCCCTGTTTGGGGAGGATCAGGCAGGAATTTTAACAATCCTTGATATCTCAAAAGGCGGGTTAAAATTCAAGATGCTTACAGAACCCATTTTTCAGAAGGGCGAAATAATAGAGGTTGAATTCACACTGGATAATCCGGCCAAAACCCTGATAAAAAAACAGGTATTTGTAAGAAATATCAAAGATAATTTTGTAAACGTAGAATACTGCGCCTTTAACCCTGACAAACACCCCGAGGATAAGGCCATAAATCTGTATGTCTGAACCCGGATGGAGCTTTCAGCAGTCAGCGATCAGCTATCAGCTCACGCTTTGTTTGGAATGCCTTTTACTGATCCGCCGTCGCACAATGCTATGGCGGTACAGGAACCTGAACGCCAAAGGCTGACCGCTTACCCGTCCTTGTCCGATACAAAATGATTACTATCCAGGGTATTGTTTTTCACCTCTCACTTAATTGCCCTTTTCAAGTTATTTCTTTTCTGAAGAGCCATCCATATCTATAAAAATATACTTGTTCCTCATATCCTCCGGCACCAGGTCTCTCCTCGCTTTCTCGGTCAGTTTTGGGCCGTAGTGTGACTGCATAAACAGGAATGGTCTATCCACCTTATTAATATTAAAGGGGCAGTGTACAACATTTGGCGGTATATAAATCATTGTCGATTTGGTGATGATATGTTTTTCCATCTCCTCTCCCATAAACATCTCAAATTCTGCACCGAGGTCCTCAGGGTTTTTCGGGTCAGAACCGATCGCTATCAGCATTTCAGGGACAGGGTGGGTATGTGGGCCATGTCCCATTAATTTGGTTGTCCGTTCCCCCATCCACATGACCGAAAAGTACTGGCTGCCTTCTATGATGTCATTGTCGGCAAATGTGACAAACATGGGGCTTGCTCCAAAACCTATATCCCTCTCTTCTTTTGTCAGTTCGGTGAGAAAACACTTGCGATACTTTGACCCCTCTGGTGCCTTTGGATCAATCGGGCCCGCTGTTTCTGCAAAGCTCTCCATCGCAGGCATGAAGGCCGCTGCAAACATGCTCGCCATGACAACCCCTGCTGTGCCCGCGCCTATTTCCTTCATAAATACCCTGCGTGTCGTGCCTTTTTCATTTTTCAGGTCAGAATTCATATATGCCTCCTTTGAATTAATGGTTGATATTTTTAAGCCATAAACGGCGTAAAATCTATTGGCCCGGAAATTTTAACATCCATCCCGGTAAGTGCATCCTCGTAAGCCCCTGTGTAACTGGCAAGCACCATAATCTGATGAAGCCCCGGTATATTTTGCATGAACCTGCCCGCATCCCTGATTTTCAGATCCATTGTATTGGCGCACATGTTATTCATGGGGCCGCTTTTGGAGGTGGACTTCTCAGTATCCATGACCTGGCTTTCGATCATCCCAGGCCACAGTGAAAATCTTTTCAGGTCTTTACTGAAACCACCAACCAGCACCTGCCCGTGTGCAGGAAATTCTACCTCAGGTACAGCCCCTCTCCCTGACCCGTGGTAATCATGTATTTTATACCTCATCTGTGGGGCATCAAGGCCCATAAGCTTTAGCGGAGCAACACAGTGGCTCACTGTTATCTTTGAACCCCCTGGATTTGCAGTCATCAGGTTGCACATAAAGGATGGCCTGCGGCTTATTTTCTCCATTAACATGGATGAGAGCATGCTGCAAACATCCGCCTCGCAGGCGGCAGTAATACCTTCATCCCTTAGCCTTGCAAAGGCCAGGCAGGGGTATGGCAGCACAGGGTTTGGACTCATGGTAAAACCAAGGCAATCGATAGAAACAGCGCTTAACCCCTCTTTATCGATGATGGATCGGAGCAGGACGTAAAGCCTGCATGCATCAAGTATGTTTTTATCCGGGACCCCGATAACCTCTGTTGCCTCTCTCTTCCATCGTTCCATCTCTTTTATGGCCTCTTTGTCATCGACCTTCCTGTATAATCCTGCCAGCTCCTCAATTGGCCTGAACATTACTTTTACACCGGTGCGCCGGTAAATAATCTCTTCGTTCAGGTTGTGGGATGTTACTGTGGTGGAGTCAAAGGGTCTTCCATACAGGACCGCACGCTGACCTTCAAGGAGCATGGGTGATGCTGCAATCCTGATCCGTTCAAGTGCCTGTTCCGGTGAAATGGCAAAGGTGACATTTGCGCCGTTTCCGCGCAAGGATGACGCTAGATTCGCATCAATGGGGATCAGTTCCGGGTTTGTGGTAAGGACGATTACAGGTATATCCAGGTCACCCATTGCGTCACACAGCTTTCCAAAGCTGAAGGTCATGCGGGGAAGTATCAGAAGCAGGATATCCATTGTATGCTCATGTATGACCCTTATTATCTCTTCCGGATTCTGGTAGTTGACCTTTACTGAAGATACCAGCAGGGCTGTACCGGGAATTGATCCTATTGACTCTATGTACTTTCCATGGGTCTCAGGATTACTGCTGAGGCAGAGGAGGCTTTTTTTACCCCCTGCCTGTCCTTTGCGGCCCCCTCTTTCAGGACTCATATCCGCAAAAGCCCTGCCCGGAAGGGTCGCTGCTACGCCTGCTATGGTCATGGTTTTAATAAAATCTCTGCGACCCGCATTAAATCTCTTTTTATCCGCACCGCTCATTTGAGCCTCCTCTTTATTGTTTGGGCATATCCTTTGGCATTGGTATCTTCGGGCATCCGTTCGGGCACAGGGTGATCACATGCACATAGCGAAGCTTACCATTTTCCAGTCTGAATGTATGGGCATCCGGCAAACCATTTGCCCCGCCAAAATCAATAAGGCCCACTACAGAGCCCATATCCACATCAACAATATAGCTCCGGTTTGTCATTGGAACGCCTCCGCCCTTTGGCACACCGGCTGTACATGAAGGTTCAGGATCATTATTTGGGTTTGTATATGCCCCTCCCTCAATGCGGACACACGGTATACCCCAGGGTATCTTGTCAAAGGCCGCATAATCCTGGAATATGTCAAAGTAATCGCTTGCCACCTTGATAAGGGCGTTCCTCTCCATGCGCTTATCAGCAGGAAGAATGTCCCACTTTTCTGTTGATGAATATTTAAGATAGTCTGTGGCATTGAAGAGCCAGTCATCCTCATCGCTGACAAGGCTTTCCACCTCGGATATCCTTCCGTCTTCGACTTTAAGCCTGGTGCCGATCACATAAGGATGGCTTCCGTTTGCATGGATTATCTCTGTAAAACTCTGGCATGTATCAACATCTAAAAGGCTACGGCTGAAATCTATAGAGAGTGGGGACTTCCAGATACCATCGCTAAAAGGTATCTCTTTCCTGTTTTCTATATACTTCGCCTGCGACGCAAGAGGCATAACAGATGATGATCCTTTTTTTAGCGCATCAAGATACTTATCTGCTGTCTCCTTTAATACTGCCCTGCTGCACTCGGATGCGGCAATAACAGATGTGCAGTTAATGATTAAAACAGCTAACAATACAAATGGTATAAAATATCTGCGGTTCATATCTCCTCCTTAAATTGAATTTGATTAATGTTGTAAATCCTTTTTATTTGGATGATTCATACTTGTATTTATTTGTGATAGAGACTGCCATGCAAAGAAATGGCTGGTCGCATTTCAGGGTTTCCATCGGACAGTGCCATACTCCTTTGGGGATAACCACCGCAGTGGGTACTGAAAATATGTGATCTTCTTCCTCCCCCTTTGGCCCTATCTTGAAATTCACCTCTGCACCCAGCTCAGTACTTTTCGGGTCTGACCCTATGAAGTAGATCACTTCATCATGGTCATGCACATGGGGTTTTCTGGATAATCCGAGTGGGCCAACCTTGAGCCCGAAGGCATAAATAATATTACATGGGAAACCATTTAACAGGTCTGCCCCAGTAGAAAACATCACTGTTTCACCGAATTTTTTGATCGGTAGCGAAACTATGCACTTCCCATATCTGCTCTTTCCATCCGAGGTCTCCAGTGAAACACCCTGGAGAATCTGTTCAGCCTCTGAAGCAAGGCCAGGCACTGTGCCCGCAACAGCTATTGTTGAACCGCCAATGGCCAGTTCCTTGATAAATTTTCTTCTTGTTGATCCGGCCTTTACCTTTTTATCTGCACTCATACCCTAATCCTCCGATCATTATTTAATAATGGATACCCTGATAAATGTTCTCCACATAATTGATGTGCTGGTTATAAATGGGAATAGAAATACCTCTTAGAAAAACAGCAGAAAAGATTCGCATTGAATTCAATAATCCTCCCGATGAGGACAAGAAGTTGTTATTCTTTGTGCCTGAAATGATACAAGGACTTATTCTTAAGACTTTTTTATGGAAATATCAAGGATGTTGTAAATATAGATGTGTGCCCACTAAATTAACCGGCAATTAGGCTGATTTCTCGTTCCTACGCTCCACGTGGGAATGCTATTCCCGACGCTCTGCGCCTTTTAACCACCCTGTACAGATGCCAATCAACTCTGACCTTCCCGCATAAATCCCTGGACTTAAATCCTTTTTGAAAATGCACGGATATGATCCGGTGTTGCCCCGCAGCAGCCGCCCAATAGTTTTGCCCCTGCCTCCATACATTTAATCAGACCATCTGAAAATTCAAGCGGGTTCATATCAAATACTGTTTCACCGTTGACAAGTTTTGGTCTTCCAGCATTAGGCTCAGCAAAAATTGGCAATTTTGTTGTACCGGCATATATCTTAATTATCTCTGCCATCTGAAATGGGTCTATTTCCCCGCAATTTGCGCCTATGGCGTCAGCGCCTTCATCTGCAAAAGACCTTACGCATTCGATGGCCGTATTACCCATCATGGTCCTGCCGCCATCTGATTCTGTTTTATACGCAATAGATACAAGGACAGGTTTATCCGATACCTTTTTACATGCCTTTAATGCGCACACGGCCTCACGAAGATCAAACATCGTCTCGATAATAAAGCCGTCAACACCGCCCTCATTAAGTAAATTTGCCTGTTCAGTGTATGCCTTTATAAATTGCTCCTCTGTATAGTTCCCATATGGTTCCAGCATCTGCCCTGTAGCAGAAAGATTTCCAAGGACATACCCATTGTTTCCGGTTGCTTCCCTGGCAATCTTGGCTCCTGCCAGATTGACCCGTGTAATGTCAATATTAAGCTTATGTGTCTCAATAAATATGCGGTTCATGGTAAGGGTGTTGGTGATGATAGCAGTGCTGCCCGCATTGATATAATCCCTGTGAACATGTGTTACATTTTCAGGGTTTGTAAGATTATTTTCACACCGGGTATAATTCCCCAGTTTATCCAGCTCTGTACCTATTGCGCCATCAAGTATTATTAAGCCTGGCGACTTAAGTAAATTATGAAAATTCATTTTCAATACTCCAGATATCTGTTTGTTCATATGGAATATTTATTTTTCTTTCCTCGTTTTTTACTCGTTCCCACGGTCTCCGTGGGGACGCAAGCCTTGACGCTCTGCGTCATCATGACAGCCAGTAAGAAATAAATCAACCCTCTCTTTTTAAATGTAAATCATTTCACAATTCCAGATTTCCCATCTCGTCATATTTGAATTTATCAAAATAAGCCACCTCCCAAAAATAACCATCCGGGTCAGAAAAATAACCATGATAACCACCCCAGAATGCATCCTGTGCAGGTTTAACAATTTTACCTCCTGCCTCTTGTGCCTGCAATAAAATCTCATTCACATCACTTTTCTGTTTTACATTATGTGCAAGGGTTATTCCTGCGAATCCGGATTTTTTAATAGATATATCCGGGCTGATATCCTCTGCAAGTTTATCAAAAGGATATATGGCCAGAACAGTACCATTGGTTTTAAAAAAGGCAATATGGTCTGTTTGCTTTGCGTCAGTCTTAAATCCAAGCCCGGTATAAAAGTGATAAGACTTCTGAAAATCCCTTACACCGAGTGTGATTATTGTGATTCTTGATTCCATATTCTTTCTCCTGAATTTAAATTTCGTTCAAGTATCTTAATATAAAAATGTAAACCTAATAAAATTTGAATTTACTGTATTGGAAGAATGGAACATTTATACATTTTTAAGATAAACCTGCGGGGTGACCCCTGTGATTTGCCTAAATTCATTGGTCATGTGTGACTGATCAAAATACCCGCCGATTTGAGCCAGCAACCTGGAAACACCAGAGACAAAACACCGACAGTGTGTGCTTCTTCATAGAAGGGCACACTGTCGGGGAATATAAACCTATTTTTCTTTACAGCCGATAAAGCGGTAAATCACTGCACCAATCACACCTCCAACAATAGGAGCCACCCAGAAAAGCCAGAGCTGTGCAACAGCCCATCCGCCCACAAAAACTGCAACCCCTGTACTGCGCGCAGGATTGACCGAGGTATTGGTGACAGGAATGCTTATCAGGTGAATAAGAGTCAGGCACAACCCGATTGCGATAGGCGCAAAACCAGCCGGAGCCCTGCTGTCAGTGGCGCCAAGGATAACTATAAGAAACATCATGGTCATAACCACTTCACAGATAATGGCAGCCACCATATTATATCCACCGGGTGAATGCGCCCCATACCCGTTTGATGCAAAACCTGCTGCAACATCAAAACCTGCCTTGCCGCTGGCAATAAGGTATAAAATGCCACCGGCAGCTATGCCACCTAAGACCTGGGCAATAATATAGGGAATTAAATCTTTGGCCGGAAACCTGCCGCCAGCCCACAAACCAATAGAGACTGCCGGATTAAGGTGGCAGCCTGATATGTGCCCTATGGCAAAGGCCATTGTGAGCACGGTCAAGCCAAAGGCTAGAGAGACACCAAGAAGACCAATACCGACATCAGGAAAC
>JAAZBV010000096.1 GCA_012513605.1 Desulfatiglans sp.
ACTGTAACAGGTGGCTCAGGTGATGATTATGTAATCGGCGATCATGGCACAATGGTCTTTACCGGAACCGGTAACCTTACCGAGATGTCCACCAGATCGGATGAACTTGGCGGTGATGATATCATTATTCTTGGAGATGGAGATAATATAGCGATAGGCGGTCAGGGTAATGATACAGTCACAACCGGAAATGGAAATGACATTGTCTTCGGTGATTTTGGTAGCATCATACTTTCAGGCGGATTACCGCTTCAGGCAATCAGCATACCTTCACAATATGGAGGAGATGATATCATCTCAGGCGGTGATGGAAACGATATACTTATAGGCGGAGAGGGTAGTGACAGGTTGTCCGGCGGTAATGGTACAGATATACTGATTGGTGATAATGGGGTTATTCAGTTCAGTAATGGAATCCCTGTTAAAGTGGAGACAAGGCATACTGTCAATGGAGATGCGGATATTCTTAATGGAGGAGAAGATACAGATATCCTTATTGGTGGAGAGGGCAGGGATGTAGTAATTGGAAAAACTGCTGAAGATATCCTGATCAGTAAATATGGAAGGGTTATCCTTGAAGATTACAGAATTAAGAGTGTATACCCGTCTCTCTATAATATAAGAGGAGGAGCATTATACAGGGCAGAAAGATTAACCATTACAGAACAGGGCATATTGGCCCCGCCTGACAGGTCTCTGTTTATGCAGACTGAGCATAAAGCAATTGCAGGCGGCACAGTTATAACCGGGCCGGAAGAGGCATTTGGCCCATTTGGTTATTACAGTAATCTCTCTGATGGAAATAATCCGGGTCAGGGAGAGTCTACTGTTAAAACTGTAATCCTCTCTGACGGGTCAATGGAAAAGAGATATCCGAATGGCCTTGTAGAAATTATCAAACAGGACAACACAATAGTCAGATATGCGCCTGACGGCCGAGAGATTATAATACAGCCTGATGGCGTTATTATCATCACCATGCCTAACGGCATTAAGACAATCAAAAACCCGAATGGATCATCTGTAACCACATACCCTGACGGAAGGGTAATAAAGGTATTGCCGGACGGGACGATCATTAACAGTTCAGCGGAGAATGATGGCGCAGAGGTGCGGCTGAAAAAACTGTTGTTGAGCGCAAGAAGAGATACTGACGGTCTCTCTGATATGGATATTGATCTTCCGCAAGGCTTGAAAGCAAAAGAGAGTTCTGATAGTCTGGATCAGATGATAGATATAACCTCAATGGTGGCTGGGCTGACTGGTTGGGGAGCGCTGTCCGGCAAAAAATCTGAAACAGGAAAGGTTATAGATAAAGAAGGATTCATAAGCCTGGACAGAAGGAACAGACTCAGGAGGTTTATCAAATGGACAAATGGAGAGCAGGACAGGAAGAGGGAAGGCGAGTCGTTATATTTAAAGAAAAAAGAGTTTAATTAGGTGAATATGAAAAATGGTTTTGGTACATGGATACATATTTAATAAAAAAAAGAAAAATACTAAGGAGGAATTATGGCACCGAAGAATGATGAGAAATTAGAAGAAGTAAAAGATGAAAAAAAGGCGGTGGCAACACAGACATTACGCTGGGATGACTCAAAGATGACAAGCACATATGCCAATGTGTGTAATGTTTCCAGCACACGTGAAGAGGTTACCATGCTTTTCGGGACAAACCAGAGCTGGCATACAGGGCAGCCAGAGCTGACCGTTCAGCTTACAAATCGTATTATCCTGAATCCCTTTGCAGCAAAAAGGCTCACAATGCTGCTTGGCAATATTTTAAAGGAATATGAGGCGCGTTTTGGCGAACTGAAGATTGATATTCCTAAATAGTTATTGGATACCCTGCAACAACTGTATGTCGGAATTTACTAATTTTCTAAAGGGCTTGACTTGAAGGGTTAAGTCCTTTTTTAAATACCGGGTCCAGCGTGATCAATAGCGATTATAACCATGAAATGAAATTTCAGCCAAGATTAGACAACCAGCTCTGGTCTCAGTTTAACAGTGCCGTGGAACGTGAGGATTACTGCCGATGCTGGCTCACGCTCCAGTGTTCTATCCTGCAAAATGTAATTCAGGGTTTGGTTATTCTTTCAGGAGAAAACCAGTCGTCCTTTGCTCCGGTGGTAAAGTGGCCTGAAGAGGGCGGTTCACCTGAACGCCTGACAGAGATATCAGAGCGGGTCATTGAAGAAAAGTGCGGCATGCTTGTGGAGCTGGATCATGGATCAAAGATTCCACAGGGTATTGCAAGGTCATACGGGGTTGCCTACCCTATTCTCGCAGGTGAAGGGTTTTACGGGCTTGTTGCGCTTGAAGTAAAGGCCGGGACAGAAGAAGAGCTTAAATATACAATGGAGCAGCTTCAGTGGGGCATCTCCTGGATGGAGTTAATGCTGCGCCGTGAAAGAGAACACGAGGCAGTGGGAATAATAAAAAGACTCAATGCCTCGGTTGATCTGCTTGCAGATGCTATATCCAGGAAAAATTATACAAGTGCATGCCTCTCATTTGTTACAGAGCTTGCGACTTACCTCTCATGTGACAGGGTAAGCCTTGGGTATATAAGAAACAAAAAGATAAAGCTCCAGGCTGTATCACACAGCAGCAGGGTATCAGAGAATATGAATCTTGTCCGTGCGGTTATTAAGGCCATGGATGAGGCAGCGAGTCAGCAGAAGGATATTTTTTATCCTGTATCCATACATGAACGACAGATCATAAGGGATCATGAAGCACTGTCAAAAGAACACGGGTCAGCGTTTATCCTCTCCATTCCCTTTTATGATGAGAATAGATATGTAAATATAATAACCCTTGAGAGGTCAAGGGGGCACTACTTCACAGATGATGAGGCCATGTACTGTAAAAGTATCGGCTCTTTAATCTTGCCTGTGCTTAAATTAATGCATGAAAAAGAAATGCCTCTCCCTTTGAAGATCTCAGCCGGGGCTGGGGGAGGGCTAAAAAAGGTTCTTGGAGCCCACCACACCGGGAGGAAACTATTTACACTTCTTATTGTTTTTCTTATTATCTTTTTTTCAGTAAAGGAATGGGATTACAGACTTTCTGCTACAACCCATCTTGAAGGGGCTGTTAAACGGGTTATTGTTGCACCCTTTGAAGGGTATATAAAGGATGCCTATGTAAGGGCAGGCGACCAGTTGGAGAAGGGTGAAAAGCTCTGTGTTATGGATGACAGGGAGCTGCGCCTGGAACGGCTCAACTGGATAAGCAAAAGCGCACAGTATGCAAAACAGTACCAGGAGGCCCAGGCAAAGCGTGAGAGGGCAGAGGCAGAGATAATAAAGGCCCAGCTTGATCAGGCAAAGGCAAAGCTTGAACTCACAGAGAGCCAGATTGAAAGGGCTCTCCTTGTTTCGCCTTTCAAAGGCATGGTTATAAGCGGCGACCTGAGCCAGAGGCTGGGCGGCGCGGCTGTAAAGGGTGAAATCCTTTTTGAAGTTGCACCACTTGATGAATACAGGATCATACTTGATGTTGATGAGCGGCGCATAGCAGATGTAGTACCAGGCCAGAAGGGTTATATGATTCTTTCAGCCTTGCCCAGTGAAAAAATACCTTTTATTATTGATAAAATCACGCCTGTTGCCACGGCAAAAGAGGGACTGAATTTTTTCAGGGTAGAGGCAACGCCCTCCATGATTACAGAGAGACTGAGGCCTGGCATGGATGGAATAGGAAAGATCAATATTGACAGAAGAAGGCTGATCTCCATATGGACACGCTCCATGAGGGAGTGGTTCATAATAAAATTTTGGCAATACCGGCCATGACCGGTTTATTAAAAAACAGCGTTCATGATTAAAAGGTACAGGATTTGACCATCTCTCTTTTCAGCGAATCATGGTACAGGGTATCAGCGTTAAGGCCCCTTTTAAGAAGGCATGCCCAGGTGCATCACCATTTATACAGGGGAGAAGAGTGGTATGTCCTGGAGGACCACTCCACCGGCAATTCTCACCGATTTTCAAAGGAGGCATACTATATAATAGGCCTGATGGATGGTAAAAACAGCCTCAGGGATATATGGGAAACAGCATGCGGAAATCTTGGTGATGACATGCCCACACAGGATGAGGTGATAAGGCTCTTGTCTCAGCTCCATCAGGCTGACCTGCTTCAGGCAGATATCCCGCCTGATATAAGGGAAATGTATGAACGCAATAAGCGGTACAGGAAAAACAGCCTTGTCAGCAGATTTAAATCACCCCTTTCAATAAAAATCCCGTTTATCGATCCTGAGCAGTTTCTTGATAAAACCATGTTTATCGTGCGGCCCATATTTAGTTTTGCAGGGCTGCTTCTCTATATTGTTCTTCTTCTCATCGCAATATCCCTTGCAGCTTTTAACTGGACAGAATTGACCATGAATCTTGCTGACAGAGTACTGGCCCTTGAAAACATGTTTATCCTTTGGCTGATCTATCCTGTGATCAAGGCTGTTCATGAGTTTTCCCATGCCTATACAGTAAAACACTATGGCGGCGAGGTACATGACATGGGCATCATGCTCCTTGTCTTTGTGCCAGTCCCCTATGTGGATGCATCGGCCTCCTCAGCCTTCAGAGAAAAGTACCAGAGGGTAATGGTCGGTGCAAGCGGCATTATGGCCGAGCTGATGCTTGCTTCTATCGCCATGCTAATATGGGTCAATGCAGAGCCAGGGCTCATAAGGGCAGTGGCATTTAATGTGATGATAGTCTCAGGTGTCTCCACAATCCTGTTTAACGGTAACCCCCTGCTCCGCTTTGATGCATATTATATTCTGTCAGATTTTATCGAGATACCCAATCTGGCCGCGCGTTCAGCGAGTTATATCGGTTATCTTCTTAAAAGGTATCTGCTGAAGATGGATGATGCAGTAAGCCCTGTAACTGCAAAGGGGGAGGCGGCCTGGTTTCTTTTATACGGCATCAGTTCATTTATCTACCGTATGTTTATAACGATCAGGATAGCCCTGTTTATTGCAGGCCGGTTCTTTTTTATAGGGGTTGCCCTTGCTATCTGGGGTATTTCGGGTATTCTTGTTATGCCATTGATCAGAATATTAAAATTCCTCTTTATTGATCCTGCTATGCAGCGCAAGAAAATGGGGGCGGTCACCATAACAATACTCTCCATCATGTTAATTGCTTTGAGCCTGTTTATAATACCCTTTCCATCCTCAACGGTCTCTATGGGGGTGCTGTGGCCGCCTGAAAATTCAAGGCTCTATGCGGGTGCGGACGGTTATATTAAAAAGATTGTTTCACAGTCGGGCGCAAAGGTCAAGAAGGGAGAACCGCTGGTCATATGCCTGAACAATGATCTTCTAGCCCAAAAAAAAGAGCTTGATGCAATACAAAGGGAATATGAAGTCAGATACAGCCTTGCAGAGACCAGGGACAGAACAGAAGCCAGGATACTTAAGGATGAGATATGGCGAATATCATCCGAGTTGAATAATCTAGATGAACAGATAGCAAACCTCACCATAAAAAGCCCGTCAGACGGCATATTCCTGCTTCCTGATCAGGAGAGCATGGTAGGCCTCTACCTCAGAAGGGGCACCCAGATCGGGTATGTTGTGGATTTTAAGGGGGTGACAGTAAAGATTGTTGTGGCCCAGAAGGATATTAACAGCATACGCACAAGGACAGAGGCGGTTGAGGTAATGACAATGCAAAATCCTGGCAGGGCATATCCGGGCCTTATCTTAAGGGAGACCCCCGCTGCATCAACCGAGCTTCCAAGCCTTGCCCTGAGCCTTGAAGGCGGAGGGGAGCATGCGCTTAACCCTCTTGATGATAAAAAGGTTAATGCATTTGAAAATCTTTTTCATCTTGAGGTGGCAATCGATATACCTGAAATATTCACCATTGGTGAAAAGGTATTTGTAAGGTTTAGACATGGTACTGAACCCCTGTTTATCAGGATCTACCATGGCATTAGACGGACATTTCTTAGTAAATTCAATATATGACCATGCTATTCAAAAAAGGTCTGTTCCCACCAGCCTCCCATATTTTACGACCAGAAAAGGCCGATATTAAGACCCATGGCCTGGATGCCCTTTATATAAATTTAATCACATACTTTTCATCTTTTTTAAGACTGCACAAAAAGGGGCTGAAACGGTTCGTCAGATTGGTGGAACATTTTTCAGATGAGCTGAAAGGGTTTACTGAAACGGAGCTGGGTTTAAAGGCGGACGAATTGAGGGTGTTATTAAAAAGGGAGGGGATGTCACAGGAAAATACAGCCCGCACATTTGCCTTAATCAGGGAGCTATCTGACAAAATTAAAGGGCTGAGGCACTTTGATACCCAGATTATAGGAGGTAAGGTTATTCTGAACGGTATGATAGCAGAAATGGAGACAGGAGAGGGGAAGACCCTTACCGCAACACTTGCCGCAGGTACTGCTGCGCTCGCAGGCATCCCGGTTCATGTTATAACTGTAAATGATTACCTTACACAGAGGGACGCGGAATGGACCTCTCCCATATACAGTGCAATGGGTTTAACCACCGGGTTCGTCATCCACGGTATGACCCCTGAAGAGAGAAGAAAGGCATACGAAAAGGATATAGTCTACTGCACCAACAAGGAGATAGTTTTTGACTACCTTAAGGACTGGCTCATACTTGAAGGGAGAGGTGACAAGCTCAGGCTTCATGCCGAATACCTCTATAACGGGAGCCAGAGGATAGAGAGGCTTTTATTAAGGGGCCTTCATTTTGCTATTGTAGATGAGGCAGACAGTGTTTTGATAGATGAGGCAAGGACACCGCTCATCATTTCCGGCCAGGGCGAAACTGGGCGTGATGAACAGGATTTCTTCAGTCAGGCAATTGACCTTGCCAGGAAGTTGATTGCGGGGCGGGATTATCAGGTCAGTATTTCAGAGCATGTGATCAGGCTTACGTCAGAGGGAGAGGAGAGGGTCAACAGGCTTGCAAAGGATCTTGGCCCGCTCTGGAGGGGCAGGGTGAGGAGAATAGAGACGGTCAGGCTTGCCCTTTCGGCAATTCATTTTTTCAAGGCTGATGAGCAGTACATGGTGCGCGACGGAAAGGTGCAGATCATTGATGAATTCACCGGCAGGGTGATGGCTGACAGGTCTTATGAAAAGGGCCTGCATCAGCTTATAGAGGTAAAAGAGGGGTGCGGGATAACAAAACAGAATGTGGTACTGGCGCGTATCAGTTATCAGAGATTTTTCAGGAGATATCTGAGGCTTTCTGGCATGACAGGCACTGCCCGTGAGGTCAAGGGTGAACTCATGAAGGTGTATGGTCTCAATGTGGTAACAATACCCACATATAAACCCAATAAGAGGAGGGTGTATCCTGACAGGGTGTTTCCAGATGAGGCTTTAAAATGGGATGCTGTTTCAGAAAGGGTGTATGATCTGCATCATGAGGGAAGACCTTTACTTATCGGCACACGCTCTGTTGCCGCCTCTGAAAAGGCCGGAAGACTATTTAAAGAAAAGGGTCTCTATTTCAGAATACTGAATGCAAAACAGGATAAAGAAGAGGCTGATATAATATCTCAGGCAGGTAAAGAGGGTAGTATTACCATTGCAACAAATATGGCCGGGCGCGGGGTGGATATAAAGCTTACAGAAGAGAGCAAGAGGCTTGGCGGGCTTCATGTTATCCTTACAGAGCGGCATGAGGCCGGCAGGATAGACCGCCAGCTTGCAGGGCGATGCGCACGTATGGGAGATCCGGGGAGCTTTGAGGCAATACTCTCCCTGAAAGATGATATTCTTGAAAAGGGGAAAGGCGGGTTATGGAAATGGTTGACAATTGTATTTCCTTTTAAGAAAACATTGCTCTTTAGTTTTTTATCAAAAAAGGCCATATTATATGCACAGAAGAGGATGGAGCATCTCCATGCTGATATGAGAAAAAATCTTCTTAAGGATGATGAGAGGCGAGTAGAAATACTCTCCTTTTCAGGGCGTTCTGAATAGAAGGGGTTTAATAATGAAAACCAGGATATATAAGGCTGCTGTATTGATCATGGTCCTGTTTTATGTACAGATGGCCAGCGGAGAAGAGGCATATTTTGATGGTATTATTGAGCCCAGTGAGCTGGTGAAGGTGAGCAGCTCGGTTGAGGGCATCCTTGCCCAAACCTTTTTTGACCGGGGTGACAAGGTCAGGGAGGATGATGTAATTGCCTTTCTCAATTCTGACATTGAAAAGGCATCTGCAGACCTTGCACTCGCAAGGGTTGAGTTCATGAGGAGAAAGGTGCAGAGAAACGAAGACCTGTACAAGAAACAGCTTGTATCCATACATGACAAGGATGAGATGGAGACAGAGCTGATAATAGCAGAGCTTCAGCATAAAGAGGCGCTGGAAAAGGTTGAAATAAAGAGGATAAAGAGCCCTGTGAATGGCGTTGTTGTTGAGAGGTTTATCTCAAGGGGTGAGTATGTAAGTGATAAGCCGGTCATGTCGATCGCACAGATTGATCCCCTTTATGTAGAAGTTGTTTTGCCCTCTGAGGAGTATGGCAGGGTCAAAAAGGGCGCCTCTGCCAGAATCAAAATAGATACCCCTGTTGCGCGGGAGCTGAAGGCCACAGTAAGTGTTGTGGATACGGTGATAGACGCAGCAAGCGGGACATTCGGTGTACGCCTTGTGCTTCCAAACCCTGATTACTCCATACCTGCCGGGATAAAAGGTAGGGTCTTTTTCCGGCCCTGAAATAATTAAAGCATGCATTCACACGAAGACCGTGCAATTAGAAATATTTTTTCAAATGTGGGGTTTTATACCCAATACTGTTGACTTAAGTTTCATAGCACGTCATTCCCGCGAAGGCGCATTGGCGTCAAGCTAAAATCTATTGAAATGACAGGATAAATTTTAATGTTAAGGTTTGATCGTACATACAATATATTTTGTTGTCCATATAAAATATCTACTGGAAG